>CAZDNU010000072.1:0-4444 GCA_964506865.1 uncultured Fusobacteriales bacterium
GTTCCGTCTAAAGTATAATATATCGTTGCTCCTGTTGTTCCTTCTATTATTACTTCTAAATCTCCTATATAATTACCTTCAATTGGATGAATTATTGGCTCACTCAGCTGTTCTTCTAATACTGTTCCTATTTTCCATTCATACTCTTCACTTATACTCTGTTCTTCTGTTTCTTTATCAATTAATTCAAATTTTATATTTACTGTTTTTTCTTCTTCATAATTTGGATATATATTTCCCTCTTCGTCTATTAGTTCCATATCACTTGATATTACTTTTATGTTGAAATACTGATCCAAATTGTTTTTATATGCTATCTTTTGATTCTTAACATCTATATAAAATAGATCTTTCATATTATCAACCGCTAATTTTGAAGTATATTCTAATACCCCAATTATATCAAATCTTCGAAATGGAGCTTTTATATAGGTATTACTTCTATTTTTGTTTATTATTTCATAAGTATCATAAAATTTCCATTTATTTTCTATACTATCATACCAACAAAGAGCTGCTTTATTGGTATTTGTCGCTACTTCTATCTCTGCATTTATCGGAAGTGTATTAGTATTTGGACTTGTTAGTTCAAGGACTGCTCCTGTAGCACGAATCCCTTCTTCTTCTTCATATATAGCTTTTTTTCCATATACTTTCATATCTGATATTATATTTTTTAATACGATCCCTTCTTCAAAGTAGAACTCATTTCCATTTTTATTTGGCAATGATAATGAAATAAAAGACTGTGTGATCACTTGATCTGTTAAATAATCTGATACGAGCTTTATTTCAAATTTACCCAGATCACGTACATGAAGGATTGCTCCCTCTGATAATGTAGCAATATTTTCAGAATCCATTAATATATATTCTATGTCTTCTATTCCATTTTCTTTTTCTGCACTGTAGTCTTCTTCCATTCCACTATATTTGACTACTCCATCTAAAACTACAATTGCTCCTTTTGTCACAATAAATGCATTATTGTTATACCTTTCATATTCCTGATCTGTTCTCAGATCTAGCTCAATATTCAATTTCAACTGGGCTTCCTTGTAATTATCTCCTCGTTTCAAAAATATTCTATCTTTGTACAAAGCTAATATTTCGCCATTTTCATCATATGCATATATTTTTAATTTATATATACCTACTTTTAATTTTTCTATAATTACGTTGCTTTCTTCTTGTTCTAGAATTTCTTCGTATACCAAAGAAAATTCTTCAGGTGACAATTCATGACTGAGCTCTATTTTCAGTGTTGAAGTATCCATAGGTATTACTCTTTTAGCTGACCTTGCTGTCTTTGGCCACTCCACTTGCATAAGAAGCTTAGCATCGTTATCTTCTTTTTCACTTATACATGATACCAGTATCAAGTTTATACACGCAAATAAAATTATTAAAAATATTTTACCAATACTTTTCATCTCTTGTCACCTCTTTTATTTTATCTTCAACAATAATCGTGCTCTATCACTTACATTTTCTTGACTTTCTTCTAATATATCACTACTTGGCTTGATATCGATATTTGCCAGCTCTTTTACTAAATTTTCTTTATCCTCTTCATCTAATTGAATACTGCCTTCCTTTAAATTATCTTTTACCCATTTTGGATTTACCTCTCGTAAATTATCTTTTTCTTTCTTTTTCGAAGCTTCTTTACGCTTAGTCGGTATAGACTCTTCGTGCTTTTCTTTTTTCTCAAAATTTCCATATCTATCTATACGCATTTTTTCATTTCTTTCTATTGTTGTCTCCAAATTTGCTTCTTTGCTTAGTACATATACAGCTCCTTCATATACTTTTATATTTGCTTCCTTATTATCATCTAACTCTACCAAAAATTTTGTTCCTCGTACTCCAGCCGTAGCACTTCCAGTATCTATTTCATATTTTGAGCCAGTATTCATAATATTTTTTACGTTAGAAAATATTTTCCCGGTAAACAACTTTATCCCTGTTTCAGTAAGCTCTTTTTTATTTGGAGATTGTTTCAAATTATAAAAATATGCTTTTGTATTTTCATTTATAAATATTTCCGTATCATTTAGTAGTTTTATTATAGCTTCTGACTCTTCTAGAGCTATTACTGTAGCCATTTCTGATACACTGTCTCCTATCAAAAGTTGTTGCCAACTCTTGTCTGTATCATACTTCATATATACTTGCCCTACTACATCTATTACATTTGCTTTGACTGTGTTCATATTGCTTGTATCTGTAGCTAATAGCTCCGCTTCATATTTTTTTATATTATCCTGCATCAAGTCTTCGATATCATCAGAGTATAACGCTGTGGAACATATAATAAAAAACAAAAATATAAATTTTATCTTTTTCATATCACACTCATCTCCCATATTCACAATTAAAATGCTCTAATTATTCCAAAGCTAAGCTTCAAATTTTCATACTCATACAATTCATAGTTTGAATCATTTATCAGATAATCTAACTTAAAGTTGATACTAGTAGTCTTGTAATGCTTGCTTATATCCAGATTTAGATCTAATTGACTGTCATCTCTTTCACTATCCATTCCAGGTTCTTTTGCCTTATAATTCTTCAGCAAGTCTGACTCTACTCCTATTTTCCCCACTATATTTCCATTAAATTCTCTTGAGTATTCTAATTTTGCTGTGAGCGAGCTATATCCATAATAGTTTATTTCATAATCTTCATATATATATTTCAAAGCAGGTCTCAAATAATTTTTGCCTTTCTTAAACATATCTACATATACATTTAATGAACTTATATTTCCATTGTATTCTCCAATATGATTTCTTTTTCTATAAAATTCAAAATTGGTATTTAAAGTAGTCAAATCATTATACATCTAGCCATATTTTGCCATAAATCCATAATATGAATTTTCTAATTCCGAATCCTTTAATGTACCTGAAACTATGAAGGGTATCGAGTAATAGCTTCTAGTTTTCACCTTTAATATATTAAAATAAAAATTTATTTTTTGAAAACTTTCTTCTGAGTATTTAAAGTAGTTTTCACTTTCTAATGCAATAGTCGGCCGTAAAAATAGACTTGACTTTAATTTTTTATTATACATAATATTTGCAAAAACTTTGATCCCTGTATCAGATTTTTTCTTGTAATCATCATGTATTTCTACTCCACTTATTTCATCTTTGTCTATTCCCAAGCTCACATTGTCATTATAAATATAGTATGCTCCTGTATATACATCTAGTTTTTTTTCTTTTTTTATCGTATTTTTATCTATATAATTTTGCAAATCTTTTATTATCTCTTCATTGCTTAAATATCCAGACAGAATTTCTAGATGTTGCTTCGCTATATCTGTTTTTTGTTTGTCACTATAGAGTTTTATGATTTTTACTCTAGCTTTATTCAAGCTTTCATCTTCTACTAGTGCCTTTTCATACATTCTCTTTGCCTGCTCTGTATCGCCTTTTTTCAAATAAATTTCCCCCATTAGATACAGTACCTCGGCACTTTTTTCTTCTTCAGTCAATATCGATAATGCCTCTTCATAATCGCCATCAAGAATAAAAAGTTTTGCCTGTATGATTTGACCCTCTTCCGCTTTTATTATTCCTACTACAAATATAATAAGCAAAATAAAAATCCATTTTCTCCCCATTTTTTTCACCGCTAAGACTTTAGTTAGTCATAACGGTTTCCCACCTCCATTCTTTATTTGCTATTTTGTGCTCATTGTATACACGCCATCCCAGTTTTCTTCTGGCTCTTCTATCATAAATTTTGTAATTCTATCTATATATAGCTTTGCTATACTGTCATTTTTATCTATATCCAGTATACTTTCAAAATATCCCAATGCACTATCCCAATCTCTACTTTTATAAGAATTTATTCCTTTTTTACTCAACTGTACTATTTTTTTCATGTTATCATCTATTTGATCTTTATCAGCTAACACTTCAAATACGGTTACAGCTTTTTCTTTTCCTTTTACGCGTATACTATCTACTTCTCGAAATTCAAACTTTTCTTTTGTCTTTACATACGTACTTTCACTTACCATTATCGAGGTGCCATATTGTTTATTCGCTGTCTCTAGCCTCGCTGCTAGATTGACTTCATCACCTATTATTGTATAGTCAAATCTCTCATCTGATCCCATATTTCCAGCTATTACTTCTCCTGTATTCATGCCTATTCGTGCAGATAACATAGGTTTATCCTCTTTTTTCCATATATTTCTAAGTTCATTTAATTTTTCTTGTGATTCCAACGCAGCTTTTAGAGCTAATTCAGCATGATTTTCTAGATATCCAAACGCTCCAAAACTTGCCATTATAGCATCACCTTCATATTTATCTATATATCCATTATATTTTATTATAATTTTTGTCATGGCTGTTAGATATTCATTTAAAAACTCTACCAGATTTTCTGCTTGCATTTTTTCTGATAAACTTGTAAAATT
>CAZDNU010000073.1:0-1601 GCA_964506865.1 uncultured Fusobacteriales bacterium
TTTTCTATTTTTAATATTTCTTTTAATCTGGATGTAAATTCCATTAATTTATTTGTACCATCATATAGCGTTTCTTCTAACTTTTCTCTAATTAATACATTGTAAAATACTTTCGCCAATATTTCCAGCAAGTTAAATATATTATATAAAACTTGTAAGTTTTTTTCACACAATAAAAAAGTCATAAATCCCCAAACATTATTTTTGCTACCAATTGGAATTATTAAAACCGCCTCTATATTTTTTTTAAAAAAAAAGTTTATTATATTCTCATTTTCAAAATATTTTGAATTTTTAAGTCCAGCCTTTCTTATATATATCGTTTTCATGTCATCTATTTTTTCTTTGAAAAATTCAGATCCTTCGTTGTATATTGTATACATTAGAGCGCCTTTCTTATCATCAATTACAATATACTCGCTTATATTTTTGGTAGTTTTGTCCAGTTTATATATCCCTGCCCAAGAAAATTTCAATATTTTGCATATTTCAGCAATAGCTTCTCTTAATTTCGCATCTATTTCTATTATATCTATACTTATAAGGTCAGTAGATACCTTTGTAATCAATGTTTCCAGCTTATTTTTTATAATATTGTTGCTTTCCAACTCTTCATGTTCTGATATATCTCTTAGGATTACAATCACTTCTTCATTATCCAATTTATTATAAAATATCTCAATCGGAATAGCAGGAGATATTTTTCGCTTTAGATATACCGATACGTTTTGCTGTTCTATATCTTCAGCATTTTTTATCTCAATTGGTATAGCCTCTATATAGTTTTTGCCTATCACATTCAATATATCTTCTTCTAGCAATTTGGCAGCCTCATCATTTACAAAAGTTATCATTCCTTCTTTGTTGGCAATTATAAGTCCTTGTCTTAAATCCTTTAATATTTTTTTATAATAATTCATAAGTTCACCTGCCATTTACATATATTTTTTTATTTTCTCAATAACTTCATTTTTATTTATAGGCTTGCTTATATAGTCATATGCACCCTTTTCATAGGCTTTTGCTATATTTTTTAGATCTGTCATTGCACTAATAAATACAATAGGCATTTCTTTGCTATTTTCATTTCTTTTCAGCATATCCGCCAATTTAAATCCATCAATTCCAGGCATCATTATATCCAGTAATATAAGCCCAATATTTTTAAATGCCGGCTTTCCGATTAATTTTAATACATCATAAGCGTCTTTGGCGGCAATTACCTTATAATTTGTATTATTGTGAATTATATTTGCAAGTAGCTGTCTGTTTTCTTTTGAATCATCCACTACCAATATTTTTCTATCATTTTCAATACTTTCTTTCACTTTATTTTTTTCTAAATATTCTCTTATTTTTTCGAAATTTTTCAAAACTTGTTTTGATTTCTTTATAACTTTTTCCAGTTCACTTCTCTCCTCTTCAACAAAATTTCCTACTTGTTTTTCCAAATAAATAAGACTATTTTGTATATAAGGTCCTGCATCTTTTAATATAAATTCAATTAATTTTTGATTTTCTGATTTTTCATTTTTCAAATCTTCAAGTAGTTTTATGTATTCTTCCATTTTTTTGTTATCTATATTTCGTTTTAACTCAAA
>CAZDNU010000074.1:0-4873 GCA_964506865.1 uncultured Fusobacteriales bacterium
CCCCTTTGGTAAGTATAATTTAATCTTGACATTTTTTCTATGAAAAGAGTATAATTGTCATATGGGGGAGTGAATATGACAATTCCAAAAAAATTATTGAAGATAATGAATAGAATAAAGAGCTCAGGCTTTGAGGTATATATAGTAGGCGGAGCAGTTAGAGATATGATTATAGGCAGAGATCCAAAAGACTGGGATATATGTACAAGTGCAAGCTATGATCAGCTAAAAGATATATTTGAAGACTATAAAAAAGTAGAAGTAGGCAAAAACTTTGGGATCTTAATATTGATAGAAGGAAAAGATAAATATGAGATTGCAGGATATGAAAACTGGAGTGGAATAGGTCAAGAGCTTGGACGTAGAGACTTTACTATAAATTCAATGGCGTATGACATAGAGAAAGGAATAGTTGATATATACGGTGGCAAAAGAGATATAGAGCGAAGAGTAGTAAAAACTACTAAAAAAGTTGATAGAATACTAGATGCAGATAGACTTAGAGTATTGAGAGCTATACGTTTTGTAGGTGAGTTAAATTTTGAAATTGATAGAGACATTTTAATGTATATGCAAAATCAAAATGCTATACTCAAAAGTATAAGTGTCGAAAGAATAAATGAAGAATTTACTAAAATACTTCTGTCAGAGAACAGTATAAAAGCTTTAAAGCTAGTAAAAAAGTTTAAACTGTTGATTGAATTTTTTCAATTTAAGACAGAAGACACTAAAAATTATAAATGGTATAATAGATTAACAAAAAATTTAAATTTAAGATTGGCAGTTTTTTTGTATGAATTTGTAGAAAAGGGGAAAACAGGCTATAGGAAAACACTTTTAAAATTAAAATATTCCAAAAAAATAATTAAGAATACAGAGGAAATACTGACTTTGTTAAAAAAAGGTATAGACGTAAACAATATAATTGATATGAAAAGATTGATGTCGAGATATAGCATAGAAAATATAAATTTATATCTGAACTATATAAAGATAGGTCATGGAAAGGATATAGAAAATTATAAAATGTTGCAAAATAAAATAATAACTGAAAATCAGCCGTATAAAATATCTGATTTGGAAATAAAAGGAAAAAATATAAAAAATATGGGTTTTCATGGAAAAGATATAGGAAAAAAATTAAACGAGTTATTGGATTATGTAATAGAAAAACCAGAATCAAATAATTATGAGGCGCTAAAAGCCTTGGTAAACTTAGATTCTGAATTAGTAAAAGAGAAAGAAGAAAAAAATAAGTAAAAAAATGGTTAAAATTTGAAATTGAAAAAAATACTTTGATATGATATAATTGTGATTAATATAGCTTAATTTTTATTTTATACGAGAAATAAAGAGTTTTTGGCAGGAACAAATTAAAATCGAAAAAATATCTCAAGAAAGGTGGTGAAATCCGTTATAGAAAGGCGAAATATTAGATAAAATCAATAAAAGTGTAGGTCTTTAATAACGGTAGACTGATGGAACTGGAAAAGGAAGTAGAACGACAGTATGCTCTATTGACAAGGGGAGCAGAGGAGACTATATCAGAAGAAGAGTTTAAGAAAAAGCTAAAAAAGTCAATTGAAACAGGAAAACCTTTGAGAATAAAATTAGGTATCGACCCAACTGGAAGTGAATTGCATATAGGGCATGCTGTGCCACTTCGCAAACTAAAACAATTTCAAGATTTGGGACATCAAGTGGTATTTCTTATAGGGACGTTTACGGCTAGAATAGGGGATCCTACCGGGAAATCTGAAACTAGAAAGATGCTTTCGGCAGAAGAGATATCCCAAAACATAAAAAACTATCTAAATCAATTGAAATTAATACTTGATTTGGATAAAACGGAAATTGTATATAATGGTGAATGGTTAGAAAAGCTATCTTTAGAGGAAGGATTGAAATTGCTATCTCAATTTACGGTATCTCAAATGGTATCAAGAGAAGATTTTTCGAAAAGATTAAAAAATAATCAACCGGTATCATTAGTAGAATTTATGTATCCGATATTACAAGGTTATGATTCAATAGCCATAGAAGCAGATGTAGAGCTTGGAGCCACAGAGCAAAAGTTTAATTTGCTACGAGGACGAGATTTGCAAAAAAATGCGGGGCAAGAACAACAAACTTGTATAATGCTACCGATACTAGAAGGACTTGATGGAGTAAACAAAATGAGCAAATCGTTGGATAACTATATCGGTATAACAGAAGCACCAAATGATATGTTTGGAAAAGTAATGTCTATATCTGACGAACTTATGTTTAGATACTATGAACTTGCCACAGAAGTACCAATGGATGAGATAGAAAAGCTAAAACAAGGAATACAAGACGGGTCAGTACATCCAATGAATGCAAAAAAAAGACTTGGAGAAGAGATAATAAAGCTTTATTATGATGAAGAAGAGGCGAAAAAAGCTAGAGAGTGGTTTGAAAATGTATTTTCAAACAAAAAACTTGATGTGGATATGCCAGAAGCAAAGTTAGCTGTGGGTGAGATAGGTATAATTGATCTATTAGTAAAAGAATTAGAATGGTTTAAATCGACTAGTGATGCAAGAAGACTTATAAAGCAAGGTGGGTTTAAAATAGATGGAGAAGCAATAAAAGACGTAAATGCAATTATAAAAATAAATGATGGAATGGTTGTTAGAGCTGGTAAGAAAAAAATGGTTAGAGTTATAAAGTGATTTTGGGGGTATATTAATGATAATCGAAGAAAAAAATATTTTTTTGGAATTGAGCGGCTCTGATAAATATGAAGTTTTTAAAAGTATGATATACAGCTCGGATTTAGAAGAAAAGAAAAAAGAATATGCTTTCCAAAAAGTAAAGGAGAGGGAAGAGATTCAGTCTACTTGTGTAGGCAATGGTATAGGTGTAGCACATGCTAGATTTGATGGAATGGATAATATTAAAGTTTTATTGGGTGTAATGCAAGAAGGAATAGATTACGAAGCCTTTGATGAAAGACCGGTGAATTTACTTTTTGTAATATTGGCACCCAAAGAAAAAAGTAGAGAATACTTAGGGACTTTGTCAAAGATTAGCAGGATTTGTAGAAAAAAAGACCTATTAAATAAAATTATATCATCAAATGAAAAGTCAGTAATATTAAGTATATTGAAAAGTATAGGTGAATAAAAAAAGAGTGAAGGTCAGACTCATATGTCTGACCTCTTATAACAAGCAATATAGTGAAATAAAGAACAAAGTGGCAAATTCGAATATTTACTGTTGCATTACTTGGAAAAATAAGGTAAAATATACTGTAGTCTTCTATTGACGAAGACAAAATAAATATAATAGACTAGGTGAAATTATTATGGTTAAAATTGATTATGAAAAAGCTTATCTGGAGTATGAGAAGGTAGAAAAATTTTTGCAAGAAAAAGACTTAAAATATGACTTGAGCGGAAGTATGAGAAGAAAAAAAGCAAAAGTAGGAGATATAGATATAGTAGTATGCGGAAAAAAAGAAGAAATTATAAACACAATGTCAGAGTTTGCAGAATTAGAGAAGATAGATGAAGAAGGGAATTTTATAAGCAAAACAGGAATAAAGGTACAAATAATTTCGGTGCCGGAATCAGAGTATAAATATACGTTGTGGTCATCAACAGGTAGTAAGACTCATGTGAAGAAAATAATGGAAAAATACAAAGAAAGAAAGAAAAATATAAAAAGAGATTTTGAAGAGGAATACGAGCTATATAACGATATAAGTATGGCGTATGTAGTTCCAGAAGAAAGGGAATAGAGGCATAGAATGGAGAAGCTAACGTTAAAAGCAAGTAAAGTGATACAAAAGCTAAAAGAAATTTATGGGCAGCCTGAAACAATGTTGAACTACAAAACTCCATTTGAATTGATGGTAGCAGTTATTTTATCAGCACAGTGTACAGACAAAAGAGTAAATATTGTAAGCGAAGAGCTGTTTGGAAAATATAACACTCCAAACGACTTTGCCGAAATTGAAATAGAAGAGTTGGAAAAACTTATAAAATCCACTGGATTCTACAAAAACAAAGCAAAGAATATAAAACAGGCTAGTATAAAAATATTAGATGAATTTGCTGGTGAACTTCCGAAAACAATTAAGGAACTTACAAAGTTAGCAGGGGTGGGTCGGAAAAGTGCTAATGTGATACTAGGTCATATTTATGGCATAAAAGAAGGGATAGTAGTAGATACTCATGTAAAGAGACTTTCGAATCGTATTGGCTTCACCAAAAGCAAAAATCCTGTAATAATTGAAAAAGATCTAATGGAGATATTTGAAAAAAAAGATTGGTTTATACTTTCAAACCTTATGATAATGCATGGAAGGGCAGTATGTAAAGCAAGAAAACCATTATGTGAAAACTGTGAGATAAAACATCTTTGTAAATATTGGGAGGGGAAAAATGAATATTGAGGGTTTATTTGAATATCTAAAAGAGGTAAAGGGCTCAGATCTACACCTTAGAGTGGGAAATAAGCCATTTGTAAGAATTAGTGGCGAATTACAAGAAGTACCAGAACAAGAAAAAATGACTTCGGATAAAATGAATAAAGTAGTAGAATTACTTTTGACTAAAGAAGAAAAAGAAAAATTCAGACTAAGAAAAAATATAGATTTGTCATATTCCTTGCACGGAGTAGGAAGATTTAGAGTAAATATATATATTCAAAGAGGTACAGTTGCATTGGCAGCAAGACGTATAGAAGAAAATATATTTACATTGGTAGAATTAGGTTTGCCAGTAGTGCTACAGGAAATAATAAGAGAAAAAAGAGGTATAATATTGGTAACTGGAGCTACTGGAAATGGAAAAAGTACAACAGTTGCTGCTATGCTTGAATATATAAATGAAAATTTTAGAAG
>CAZDNU010000075.1:0-7043 GCA_964506865.1 uncultured Fusobacteriales bacterium
TTCTTTTACACCTTCTTTTACTAAGTTTCTTACTTCCTGCAATATATCTTCCATTTTTCTGCTTCGAAATCTACCTCTTAATTTCGGAATAATACAGTAAGAACAATTCATATCGCATCCTTCTGCTATCTTTATATATGCTACATGTGGAGGTGTTGTCAATATTCTCTCAGTAGCAGAGCTGCATATATAATCTTTATTTTCTGTATATATCATTTTTTTGTCTTGAAATACCTCTTGAAAAATTTTATCTATTTTATCAAATTCTCCAGTACCTACCATAGCATCTATCTCTTTTATCTCATCCATTAGCTCCTTTGGATATCTTTGTGCAAGACAGCCTGATACGATTAATTTTTTCAAGTTTCCAGATTTTTTGTGCTCAGCTACTTCTAATATCATCTCTATTGATTCCTCTTTTGCATCATTTATAAAGCCACATGTATTTACTATAGCCAGATCTGCTTGTTTTATATCTGTCACAATTGTTATGTTAGCATATTTTTTTAGTATTCCTAATATATTTTCACTATCAACTAGATTTTTATGGCATCCCAAGCTAATCAAAATAGTATTCATTAAATATTTTTTTCTCCTTTCACTAAATAAGTGATTTTTATTTTGCTTTAATAGTAAAGTAAAAAAGGGAAAAAAATCCCTTTTAGCTTTGCTTCTTTTCTTCTAGTAAAGCTTTTCTGCTTAAACTTACTTTTCCTGTACCGTCGACTTCTTTTACTTTAACTTTTACTATATCTCCTAATGCAAGTTCTTCTTCTACCGTTTTTAATCTTTTATGTGATATTTCAGATATATGAAGCAAACCGTCTTTTCCTGGAGCTAATTCTACAAATGCACCAAATTTAGCAATTCGCACAACTTTACCATCATATATTTCTCCTGGTTTTGCTTCAAATGTATATTGCTTGATCAACTCTACAGTTTCATTTAATTTCTCCTCATCTTCTGAGAATATAAGTACTTTTCCTGTATCATCTATATTTACCTTTGCACCTGTTTGTTCTATAATAGCTCTTATATTTTTCCCACCAGGTCCAATTATATCAGAAATAAATTGTGGATTAACGTTCATTGTAAATATTCTTGGAGCTCTTTTTGATATTCCATTTGGCTTATCAATTACTTCATTCATTTTTCCTAAGATATGCTTTCTTGCTGCATTAGCTTGTTTTAAAGCTATTCTCATTATTTCTTCGTCGATTCCTGTTATTTTTATATCCATTTGTAGTGCTGTAATACCATTTTCTGTCCCTGCTACTTTAAAGTCCATGTCACCTAGGTGATCTTCTAATCCCATTATGTCAGTAAGTACCACATAGTCGTCGCCCTCTTTGATAAGCCCCATTGCTATTCCAGCTACAGCTCCTTTTATAGGCACTCCTGCATCCATCAACGCCAATGAGCCTCCACATATACTAGCTTGTGATGATGATCCATTTGATTCTGTAATTTCAGATACCACTCTCACTGTATATGGAAATTCATCTACATCAGGCATTACATATGATAATGCTCTTTCTGCCAATGTCCCGTGCCCTAATTCACGTCTACCAGGTCCACGCATAAATCCTACTTCTCCTACACTATATTGTGGGAAATTGTAGTGAAGGAAAAATTTCTTTCTTGTCTCTTCATCCAGTCCATCTACTATTTGCTCATCTTCTTTAGTACCCAATGTAGTTACTACTAAAGCTTGTGTTTCTCCTCTAGTAAATAGCGCCGATCCATGTGTCATTGGAAGTATATCTGTTTCTACACTTATTTGTCTTATATCTTCAAGTCCTCTTCCATCTACTCTAAAGTGATCTTTTACCATGCTTTCTCGTACAAGCTCTTTCATTAGGTCATGATAATAATTTTTAAATTCTTTTAAAGTATCTTCTGGCATTTCTTCTTCTTCTGTATATCTTTCAGAAAATTTTTCTATTAACTCTTCTTCTAATTCATTCACTGCTGCATCTCGTTCATGTTTCCCATGTGTCATTACTGCTTTTTTCAGTCTTTCTTTTCCATTTTCATCTATAAAGCTTGTTATATCTTTATCCAATTCAGGTACTTCTACTTCAAGCTTTACTTTCCCTACTATTTTTTGTAGCTCTTCTTGAAATGCTACAAGTTTTTTTATTGCTTCATGACCAAATTTTATTGCTTCTAACATAGTAGCTTCATCTACTTCATTTGCTCCAGCTTCTACCATAGTTATCGCATCTTTAGTCCCTGCTACAGATAAGTCAATTTCACTTGTCTCTAGTTGCTCAGGTGTTGGATTCAGTATAAATTCGCCATCTTTATATCCTACTACCACTCCTGCTACCGGTCCCAAAAATGGAATGTCTGATATTGATAAAGCCGCAGATGCTGCTGTTATACCTAAATGATCAGGCGTATTTACTCTGTCATATGACAAAACCGTAATGACTATTTGCACATCATTATAAAAACCTTCTGCAAAAAGTGGTCTTATTGGTCTGTCTATCATTCTAGCTGTCAATGTAGCTTTTGATGATGGTCTTGCTTCTCTCTTAAAAAAACCACCTGGTATCTTACCTGATGAATAATATTTTTCAATAAAGTCAACTGTCAGCGGGAAGAAGTTGATCCCTTTTTTAGGTTCTTGACTTCTAACTGCTGTTGCCAATAATACAGTTTCCCCGTATTGAAGCATTACCGCTCCGTGTGCTTGTCTAGCTATTTTCCCCGTTGATATTTTAAGTGTTCGCCCACCAATTTCCATTTCCATTTTTTTTTCTTCAAACATATTTTCCTCCTTAATTTTAAAAAAACGGGATATAAAAATCCCGTTTTATTACTTTCTGATTCCTAATTTTCCTATTAAATCTCTATATCCATCGATATTTTTCTTTTTAAGATAGTTTAAAAGTCTTCTTCTTTTTCCTACCAATTTCAATAATCCCAATCTTGAATGGTAATCTTTTTTGTGCTCCTTCAAATGCTCTGTAAGATGCTTTATTCTTTTTGTAAGTAAAGCTATTTGTACTTCAGGAGAACCAGTATCCCCATCCTTTTTTTTAAATTGATTGATAACTTCTTGCTTGTCAATTAATGCCATTTTTTTGTTTCCTCCTTGTATTTTATTATATCAAATCCAAGTAACTCGCTGGAGGTTCAAAGCCCCTCGATTTGATAACTTATTATAACATATAATATAAGGTTTAGCAACTATGTTTTCTTTGTTTTCTGTTTAAATTTTTAGTTTCTCTGTTACATATTATTTAGTCTAAACTTCTCAATTTCATATTTTGTTTCACTATAGTCATAAGTTCTTAAATAAATATCATTTCCATTAAAATCAAATTCAAAATTCACTCCATCATAACTTTGAAAATAATCTATCCCTTGTTCATTAATGTTAAATGCCATTATGCAATTAAGACGCTTTTCATTATAAATTGATTTTGCTACTCCTTCGAACCTGCCGATTATAGTCTCATTATCTGTCATGGCAAACTCTTTCGCATAAAATCCGTCTAAGTTTCTTTCTGTCAAAAGTTTAAAGTTTTTATCTAACTTCCATATTCTAGTACCTGGATATATATCATCACAGTGATTCATTATCAAATAGTTATAGTTTTCAGAAAATCTTAAGTCTACTTCTCCAGTTCCATTTCTAAGTAATATATTTTTTTCATTCTCTAAATTAAAGTCATGATCATAAATTTTTATATTTATAACCTCATTATAATCTAAATACTCCATAATATATATCTGTTCATCTATATAACATTTTATAGTATTAAGACTCCACAACTCTATTTCATCACTTTCTTTTATTGCAAAATCATCATTTTTCAAAGTTGCTAAATATTCGGTGTCTTTATTTTTCAGCAAAAGAAAATCATTGCTTTCACCTAGTATCGAATACCCGTCCACTGTATCTTCTATCTCTAGATTTGAATTGTATTTTACAATTTGATCTTTCTCTCCACTAGATTCTATGTATAGATTATCATCTTCGTCTACATATGCATTCACTATTCTTTCTTCTAAAATACTTTTAAAGTTTAAAGCATTAAAATCCAAGTCAAGTACTGTAATCCCATATTCTGCTGTATTTTCAGTTCCATCTTCATTTATTCTATTTCCAAGAACATATATATTATTAGTTCCTATCTCCATAAAATCCGGAACACTCTCTAATATTTTAGTATATTTTTCAGTCTTTATATCTTCTTTCACAACAATTTTAGGGCTTTTCGCTTCTATCACAGTATCCTCATTCTCAAACTTCAACATAAATTGAGCAGATCCATCTTTTATTATTTTTATAGCATTTTCTTCTGCTTTTATGACATCTTCTCCCTCCAAAACTACTATATCTACATACTTTTCTCTCGCGTCAGAACTATAATTATATAGATTTTCTATTATCCTCCCGTCACTACCTTTTTCTAGGATTGCAATCTCAGTATCTTCTGCAATTTGTATATCTTCATTTGGAAACATAACCATATCCACAGGCCCTGTACATCCACTTTCTTCACTAGAATAACATGCTATTAAGCTTACTACCATCAAAACATTTAATAATAGTCCCTTTATTTTTCTTTTTATTTTCATTTTTTATCCTTCCTATAATTTTTTTAATAAATACTATCTTCATCAAATTTGTAATTTTTTCGTACCTATATCTTTTCTTCAAAATCCAAGCCTTCACTTGTGTGCTTAAAAATAAATCTGTATTAACAACAAGATTTATATCTAGCTTTATTTAGGTTAGTCTCTAGCATTTATCTACTGAATAATGTTTTTCAATTCAAATTTTTCGATGTTATATCTTGTATTGTCTAGGTAATTCGCCCTTAAGTATATGTCATTTCCTTTGACATCCAGCTCAAATTTTTCTTCATTATAACTTTGAAAGTAGTCAATTCCTTTCGCATCAAGACGAAACGCAATCATATAATTATTTTCTATAATATCAAAAATGGATACAAAAGCACTTTGAAATATACCTATTAGATTTGATTTTCCTATGAATGAAACTTCTTTTGGAAAAAAACCTTCTAATTCTCTTTTAGTATTTATATTGAAATTTTCATCTAATTTCCATATTATAGTTCCTGAATGAGTCATAGAATTATTATCACTTAATAATAAATAATGGTATGTACCGTCATTTAGATATTTCAAATTTTCTTTTCTGTTACTTAATACAATCTTTCTTCCTTCATTTTCTAAAACTATATTTTTTTCCTGTAATAAATTTAGTTTATAATCATATTCTTTTATACTCAAAGCTTCTGTCTCGGATGATTCTTCACCACTTAATTTTTTGAGTTGTATAATCGAGTTTTCATTTATAAAATAATTATCCATATAATCATACTCTAAGCTTACTTGAGTCGTTTCTATAGCAAGGTCACTGTTTCTTATGATCATTAAATTATTATTTTCATTGTTTACTGCTAAAATATTTTTACTGTTTTTGTCTAATACTGTATAAACTTCTACAGAGTTTTCCATATCTATATTTGAGTTATATTTTACAATTTCATAACTCTTACATATATATAGGTTATCATCATCATCTACAAATGCATCAACTACTTCTGCATCTATTAATAAAGATTTAAAATTTAATATCTCTAGGTCATTGTTAAATACTGTAATTCCATATTCTGTTAAGTCTTGTGTTCCATCTTCGTTAATCTTATTTCCCAGTACATATATTTTTTCATTTCCAATTTCCATAAATTCCGGTGCATTTTTCCATATTTTTTGGTATTTTTCAAGTTTTATATCCTGGTCTAGAGTTATTTCTTCACTAATTTTTGATTTTAATTTCTCACTATCTGTTGTTTTTAGTTTTATTCTAAATACTCCATTTTCTAATACTTTTATTTGATTCTCTTCTAGATCTACATTCTCTACTTCGTTATCTGTAAGTTCCACCCTAATCCTATTTTCATGATCCTTCATCGCTGAATTACTTAAAAGTCCATCTGTTTTTACTCCAATCAGGTATTTCGTATCATCTACAATTTTCATCTCTTCAGTTGGAAAAAAACCAAATAATCTGGATCTGAATCGTCACAAGCTAGTATTACTGTAAGCATAAAAATAATCAATAACGCTTTTTTTATCTTTTGTTTCATATTGTTCTCTCCTTAATAATATTTTTTTAGTTCCTATACATAACATAATATATTATAGGGTGCCTTAATAAGTTTTTAGCAATGAAATCAATTTAAATTTAACTTTCTACTAGTGGGAAAATTAAACTAAATTTTTTTTAAAGCCTGTTTCTTATAAAGCACCCTATTAATTATCTTAACAAATTTGTCTCTGTCATTAATGAATAATTTTCCAATAAATTTATATCTATACCTTCTTCTAGATCTACTCCATCTTTTTTTATAACCCTTACAACAGGACGTGATAAATTTTCTTCATTTTGACGTACAACTACAGCCTCACTTCCATCAGAAAGCACTATTGTTGTACCATTTGGATGCGCAGGCACCCTTTCCAAAAATTTATCTACAATATATCCTGCAAAAAAGCTATCCCGAGACATCAATAAAAATTCCCTTGCTTTTTCAGGACTGACTCGATTTTTATATACTCTATTATTTGTTATCGCATCATACAGATCCGCTATTCCAGCTATATATCCATATTCTGCTATTTTATCTCCCTTTAACTGTCTAGGATATCCGGCACCATTATATCGCTCATGGTGTTGATATGCTACATGTGCAGATAGTATGCTGATTCCTCTCATTCGTCTTATCAATGAATAGCCTATCTTTGGGTGCATTCGTATTATATCCATATCTTCAGAACTTAGCTTTTCTGTTTTTTGTCTTATTTCCATAGGTACACCTACTATTATGCCAATATCATGTACCAGGGCACCTTTTGCAAGATCTACTATATGCTCCTCTTTGTACCCTAATCCCTTCGCTATGATCATAGAAAGTGCAGCTACATTTACCATATGAGCATATATATAATCTTCTTTTACCCTGCTATCTATTAAGTTTATCATTGGTTTTTTCTTA
>CAZDNU010000076.1:0-1713 GCA_964506865.1 uncultured Fusobacteriales bacterium
GTCACATCTTTTGCAACAGCAAGAAGCAAAAATCATAGAAAAATATAGTTGTTTATGTTATAATTGAATAAATGATAAATGAAAAAGGAGATGAAACAATGGCAGCATTAGGATTTGAAGAAAAATTGTGGCAAGCAGCAGATAAAATGAGAAACAATATGGACCCTGCTGAATATAAGCATATTGTACTTGGATTACTATTTTTAAAATATATATCAGATAGTTTTGAGGAAAAATATGATGAATTACTTGAAGAAGGAGAAGGATTTGAAGAAGATAGAGATGAGTATACTTCTGAAAATATTTTCTGGGTTCCTAAAATTGCAAGATGGGAAAATATAAAAGCAAATGCAAAGAAAACTAACATTGATTTAGGAAACGGAAAAAGCGGAGATATTGGAAATTTAATTGATATAGCAATGGTAGAAATTGAGAAAGAAAATCCAACTCTTAAAGGAGTTTTAAATAAAAATTATGGAAGACCTGATATTGATAAAACAAGACTTGGTGAACTTGTGGATATAATATCTGATATAAAAGCAGGAGATGAAGAAAGTAGAAAAAAAGATATACTTGGAAGAGTATATGAATACTTTTTAGGTAGATTTGCAGGAGCCGAAGGAAAAGGCGGAGGAGAATTCTATACTCCTAAAAGTATTGTAAAAACAATGGTTGAGATGATTGAACCATTTAAAGGAAGAGTATATGACCCTTGTTGCGGTAGTGGTGGTATGTTTGTTCAATCAGAAAGTTTTGTTGAGGAACATCAAGGAAGAATAGGAGACATATCTGTATACGGACAAGAGAGCAATCCTACAACTTGGAGATTATGCAAAATGAATCTTGCCATTAGAGGAATAGAGGGAAATTTAGGACAACATCACGCAGATACATTTCATAATGATATGCACAAAACATTAAAGGCAGATTTTATATTGGCAAATCCGCCATTTAATATATCAGATTGGGGCGGAGAAAGAGTAACGGAAGATATTAGATGGAAATATGGAGTGCCACCAAATGGAAATGCAAACTATGCTTGGTTGCAACATATGATTTATCACTTATCACCAAATGGAGTAGCAGGAGTTGTTCTTGCAAATGGTTCACTTAGTTCGAATACTTCAAGTGAAGGAGAAATCAGAAAAAATATAATAATAGATGATATGGTTGATTGTATTATAGCAATGCCGTCAAGTCTATTTTATTCAACAGGTATTCCTGTATGTGTATGGTTTTTAAATAGAAATAAATCGAATCCTAATTATAGAGATAGAAAAGGGGAAACTCTTTTTATTGATGCAAGAAAAATGGGGCAAATGGTAACAAGAAAACTTAGAGAATTAACAGATGAGGATATAGCGAAAATATCTGAAACTTATCATAATTGGAGAAATATTGAAGGTAAATATGAAGATATACAAGGATTTTGTAAATCAGTTAAATTGGAAGAGATAAAAGAGCATGAATACATCTTAACTCCAGGAAGATATGTAGGTATCGAAGAGGAAGAAGATGACGGAGTGCCTTTTGAGGAAAAAATGGAGAATTTAACAAGCGAATTATCGGAACAATTTATAAAATCAAGAGAATTGGAAGAGAGAATAAGGGAGAATTTGAAAAGTATAGGTTTTGAGGTGTAATCAGTATACTGGAATTTCCGGATAACTTAAAATCTTATTTTGTTAAATTAAAAATAGAGGTGAATCAACT
>CAZDNU010000077.1:0-1612 GCA_964506865.1 uncultured Fusobacteriales bacterium
GTTTAATATATTAAATAACTACAATCAGTCACTTGAAAAACGCAGTCCCGGTTTAGATTTCAAAGTAAGTGATAATACATCTGTAAAGTCTACAGCTCCAGGGCTTGTTATATTTTCTGGCCATAAACCAGCCTTAGGAAACTCTATATTTGTTTTTCACAATGAAGGTTTTATATCCATATACTATAAATTGAAAAAACTTACTGTAAATAAAGGCGACTATATCAAGACTCATAATACTCACTTAGCATATGCCGGTGATATATTTCACTACGAACTCAGAAAGCAAACCAAAAATGGTATTGTCAGCCTAGATCCCAAAAAGTTTTTACAAAAAAGAAGGAAATAATATGTTGCAGTAGTATAAATTTGTTAGTGTATTTTATAATCAAACATGGAAACTAAATATAATAAGGAGGGCTAGTAATGGACGTTTTAAAAGTTTCAACAAAATCTAATCCAAATTCTGTCGCAGGAGCTATAGCTGGGATTTTAAAAGAAAATCAAGCTGTTGAGTTACAATCTATAGGTGCAGGGGCTGTCAATCAAGCTGTAAAAGCTATTGCCATAGCAAGGGGGTTTGTTGCTCCTACTGGTGTAAATTTAGTATGTGTTCCAGCTTTTGTTGATGTAGAAATCAATGATGAAAAACGAACTGCTATAAAATTTATCGTTAAAACAATTGATTAGAAATTTTCAAATTAGAATTCGTAATAAAATATAATTTCATTGCAAGACTATAAGAATAAACTTATAGTCTTTTTTTCTTTAAATTTATATAAAGTTCATGGACTTTTTCCTGTAAATCATTTATACTTCCATTGTTTTCTATCAAATAATCTGCGCGTTTCATTTTATCTTTCAAACTCATCTGAGATTTTATTGCCATTTGTGCTTCATTATAATCTATATGGTCTCTTCTCATAAGGCGCTCTAGCTGTATTTCACTTGCACAGTATACTACCACTATTTTATCTACTTCGTTTTCAAATCCCACTTCATATAACAAAGGTATATCAACAAAAACTAAATTCTCTTCTCTGTTTGACTCTATTTTTTTTTTCAGTTCATTTATTATTTTGGGATGCATTATTTTATTTAAAATTTCTAATTTTTCTTTATTTTCAAACACCATTTGTCTTAGTTTTTTTCTATTTATCTTTTTTCCTTTTAATATCTTTTCTCCAAATTTTTCTGATACCTCTTTAGCTGTACTCTTGTCATCCAATATCTCTTTAGATATAATATCTGCATCAAATACCAGTACTCCTAATTTTTTTAAATATTCTACTGCTGTCGATTTACCTGTAGCAATACTGCCTGTTATTCCTATTATCATTATTTACCTCCAAACTATATAAACAAAATTTCCTAAAATAAAAAACTGAGGATTTGTATGAAAATCCCCAGTTGTGCTTATTTTAGTCTACTTCATTTGCTGTTAAGAATACTGCTTTAGATAAGGCCGTAAAGAAATCCTGATATATTTCAGGATCTTCAACTGGTTTTATCCCATATCTTGCATTTAATCTAACACTTATTTGATTTTCACCTTTTTCTTTGACTGTAGCAGTAGCTTCTATTGTGGTATTATGCATATATTTTTTGGCAG
>CAZDNU010000078.1:0-7192 GCA_964506865.1 uncultured Fusobacteriales bacterium
AAAATAAATAATGGCTTGTATTTTGCAAAAAGTTTTGTTATAATAGACAAAAGTAAAAAAAAAATGAACAAACAACGTAAGGAGGGCAAGTTTAATGAAAACAGAGAAAGTAGGAATAGTAGGCTTGGGAACAGTCGGGACAGGAACAATGAAGATACTTATAAAGGAAAGAGAAGCAATACATGAAAAAACCGGCGTATGGATTGATGTAAAAAAAGCCTGCGACTTAAATATAAATAGAGATTTTGATTTTGAATTTGACAAAGGCATACTAACTACTGATTTCAATGAATTGCTAAATGACCCAGAGATAGTGACTATAGTGGAACTAATAGGTGGACATACTACAGCAAAAGACCTTATAATAAAAGCGTTAAAAGCGAAAAAAAATGTAGTAACAGCAAACAAAGCACTAATAGCAAAGCATAGCAAAGAGCTATTTCAAGTAGCGGAAGACAACAAAGTAAAGGTATATTATGAAGCTAGTGTTGGCGGAGGGATCCCAATAGTAACACCGCTACAAGAGTCTTTGGCAGCAAATAACGTTTTAAGCATAAAAGGAATTATAAATGGTACAGCAAACTATATACTGACTGAAATGACTGAAAAGGGTTTGAAATTTGAAAATGTGTTAAAAGAAGCACAGGATTTGGGGTATGCAGAAGCAGATCCTACATTTGATATAGAAGGAATGGACACCGCACATAAGATCACAGTCTTAGCTTCATTGGCTTATGGTGGATATGTGGATTATGATAAAGTTCCTGTAAAGGGGATTACTCAAATAACAAAAGAAGATATAAAATTTGCAAAAGACTTTGGATACAATATAAAACTTTTGGCTACAGCGAAAAAAGAACCAAATGAAGATGAAGTCGAAGTAAGAGTAGAACCTACTTTGATATCTAAGACCGAGATACTAGCAAGTGTAAATGATGCATATAATGCTGTAGAGGTAGAAGGAGATTATGTAGGGAAAACAATGTTTTTTGGTAAAGGGGCAGGAATGGATCCTACAGGAAGTGCCGTAGTGGCAGATGTTATAAAATTGGCTACAGAAGATATGGCTGCAAATGTACCAAAAGGAAATTATCACTATAATATTCACAAAGAGCTAAAATTAAAAGACATAAATGACACTAGTTCGAAGTACTATATAAGATTGAGGGCAAAAGATAAACGAGGAATACTTGCGTATATTGCAGAAAAATTCAACGACAACAATATAAGTATAGAGTCTATGAAACAGACCTCAAAAGCTACAGTTGAAAACAACTTTGTATCATTGATATTCATAACTCACGAAGCACTAGAAAGAAACTTAAATACATCATTAAAGCAAATGAAAGAGAATTCAGATATAGATGTTGAAAATTCAATATGTCTTAGGATAGATTACTAGACAAAGCTGCAGATAATTCATAGATGGATTATCTGTACTGATTTTAAGAGAAAAAAGTAGAAGGCTATCTAGACTTTATTTGAGTAAAAAAGGGGCGACGAAATTTGAAAAAAAGTGATCTTAGCTTAGGAGAAGGGAATACGCCTATTATAAAATCCATTAGGATACCGTTCTATCTTAGAAGTGACATTGAATTGTACTTTAAAAACGAATCCTATAACCCTACTGGAAGTTATACAGACAGAGGGATATATAATATTTTTGAGCGTATTATTGACAGGATACCGGAGGGCATAATAGCTTATTCGTCTACAGGTGAGACAGGATTTTCTATTGCTGCATATTCATCAAGAGCAGGGCTAAATTCCTATATTTTTGTATCAAAAGATGAATTTGTAAGTGAAAATTTTTCGAAAATAATGTTGTATGACTCAAAAGTAGTAGTAGTAGATGCATCAAAAGAAAATGTAATAAAGATGCTTGAAAGTATAGGGGAACAATATCCATTAGAATTTTTGAATCCGGAGATAGATGATAGATTTATAAAAGGTGAAGAAAAATTAGTAAAAGAGATCGTAAATAAAATAGGTAAAGTTGATTACGTATTTTTAGGTTTAGAAGCCAAAGAAGAAAATGCTTATTACTTTTTTAAAAGTATATTTGAAAAAAATGGAATGCTAATAGGAGGTGCTACCACCTCTAAAGAATTTGCTTTGCAACATGATTTGATACATTTAGAAGCATATGAGATAGAGGAAGCGTACAACTTATTGCTACGTCAAGAAGGTATACTAGCCGACAAAAGATCAGCTATTGGATTGGCAGGGATCTTGAAGTGGGATAGACTAAATGGATTTGAAAAAGGAGAGACAGTAGTACAGGTGATAGATAAAGTAGAGTATAAAGCCAATCAAAAATTTTCCGGGGGATTTAGAGAGATAATGCATATAAATTTGGAATATGAAAAAATATTGGATATATTAAAATTAAAAAAAATAAAGGTGTGATAATTATGGATAAAATATTGGAACTTTTGAAAGAAGATGCTAGAGTAACCACTAAAGACATGGCCATAATGCTGGATATGCCTGAAAAAGAAGTAATAGAAAAGATGAAAAAACTAGAAGATGAAGATATTATATTGAAATACACAGCTATAATTAACGAAGATAAATGGGAAGATGATAAAGTACGAGCATTTATAGAGGCAAAGGTCACTCCGGAAAGAGAGATAGGATTTGATGCAATTGCAGAGAGAATATACAAATTTCCTCAAGTGCAATCATTATACCTTATGTCTGGCGGATTTGATTTTCTTATTGTGGTAGAGGGAGATTCATTGAAAGATGTAGCTATGTTTGTTTCGGAAAAGTTATCGACTTTAGAGTATGTACAAGGTATAGCGACTCATTTTTTATTGAAAAAATATAAAGAAAATGGAATAAATATGGAAAGCGAAAAAAAACAAGATAACAGAATAGCGGTGACTCCATAATGCTAGATAAGATGTCAGAAATGTTAAAAGAGATACCGCCATCAGGAATAAGAAAATTTTTTGATATAGTAAGGCAGAGAAAAAATGTAATTTCATTAGGTGTGGGGGAGCCAGACTTTACTACCCCATGGAATATAATAGAAGCTGCATTTTATTCTATGGAACAAGGGCATACCCACTATACTTCAAATTACGGCCTATTAGAATTAAGGTTAGAAATTTCTAAATATTTAAAAAAGTTTGATCTGGATTATAATGATGAAGAGATCATAGTAACAGTAGGAGGAAGTGAGGGCATAGATATAGCACTGAGAAGTGTCTTAAATCCAGGTGATGAGGTGATCATTCCGGAACCTATATTTGTGCCATATAGTCCAATAGCAAAGATGCTCAAAGCAAAAGCTGTATCAATAAATACAGAAAAAAATGGATTTAAACTTACAGCAGACGAATTGGAAAAACATATCACTCCTAAGACTAAAGCAGTAATACTCTGCTATCCAAATAATCCTACAGGGGTAATTCTTGAAAAGGAAGAATTGGAAAAAATAGCAAACCTTATAAAAAAACATAAAATATGGTGTATAACAGATGAAATATATTCGGAATTGACATATGATAGAAAACATTTTTCTATTGCATCTATAGAAGGAATGAAAGAATATATAATATATTTAAATGGCTTTTCAAAAGCATTTGCAATGACTGGTTGGAGAGTAGGGTTTTTGGCTGCAGATAAAAAAGTAGTAGACCAAATAATAAAACTACATCAGTATATAATAATGTGCGCGCCATCTATTTCGCAATATGGAGCGATAGAAGCGTTGCGAAATGGAATGCCTCAAGTAGAAAAAATGCGTGATTCGTATAATCGTAGAAGAAGACTTATTGTACATGGTTTGCGTGAAATAGGGTTTGAAGTATTTGAACCCCAAGGAGCAATGTATGTATTTCCAAATATAAGTAAAAGTGGATTAAATTCAGAAGACTTTGCGGTGAAACTATTGGAATCCAAGAATGTAGCTGTAGTACCTGGTACAGCATTTGGAAAAGAATATACCGATTATATAAGATGCTCTTATGCTACTTCTATAGAGGAGATAAAGGAAGCATTGGAAAAAATAAAAGAATTTATGCAAGAATTGGAAATCTAATATACTCACTTCAAGGCTAAACAATAGAGGCAAAAGTGAGTAAAATTTATACTTTTAGTTGATATTTATGGATAGTCTATAAAATTTTTTAGAAAGGAAGATAAAAAAGATGGGATTGATTGTACAAAAATATGGAGGAAGCTCAGTGGCAGATACTGACAAACTAAAAAATGTTGCAAAACGTGTACTTGAAACTGTAAAAGCAGGTAATCAAGTAGTAGTTGTATTATCAGCACCAGCTGGTATGACAGATGATCTGACAAAACGAGCAAAAGAAATTTCAAGCAATCCAAGTCAAAGAGAGATGGATATGCTTTTGGCAACTGGAGAGCAAATATCGATATCACTTTTGGCAATGGGACTAAAAGATATGGGCCAAGATGCGATATCTTTTACAGCACATCAAGTAGGGATACTTACTGATGATGTGCATACAAAAGCAAAGATAAAATCTATCAATGCAAGTAAGATGAAAAATGAACTGAATTCAGGCAAAGTAGTAGTAGTGGCAGGTTTTCAGGGAATGACCGAAAATATGGACATTACAACATTGGGGCGTGGAGGCTCTGATACTACAGGAGTAGCACTAGGAGTAGCATTGGGAGCAGATTCTGTAGAGATATATACAGATGTAGATGGAGTCTATACAGCAGACCCTAGAATAGTGAAAGATGCCAAAAAAATACACTGTATATCATATGAAGAGATGCTAGAGCTTGCTGGTTCGGGTGCAAAAGTATTGCACTTAAGGTCAGTGGAATTAGCCGCAAAATATGGTACACAAATACACTTGAGATCAACATTTGTAAAAGAGGAAGGAACAATCGTGAAGGAGGAAGACGACACAATGGAAAAAGCAGTAGTTAGGGGAATAGGACATTCTAAAAATGAAGCTAAAATAACAATAGTGGGAGTTCCTGATAAACCTGGAATAGCAGCTAAAATTTTCTCGGAAATATCACAAAATAATGTAAATGTAGATATTATAATTCAAAATTTAGGAGATCATGGACGAAATGATATTTCGTTTACGGTTCCAAGTGCTGACTTTGAAAGAGCGCAAGAAACATCAAACAGATTAAAAGATGAATTGAATGCAAGAGAAGTAATAGCTGATGGAGAAATAGGAAAAGTAGCAGTAGTAGGAGTAGGGATGAAAAGTAATCCCGGAGTAGCTGCAAAGATGTTTAAAGTATTTGCTGACGCAGATATAAATATAGAGATGATATCTACATCAGAGATAAAGATAGCTTGTATAATAAAAGAATCTGATATAGAAAAAGCAGTGCAAGTACTTCATGATAACTTTGATTTAGCAGAAGAAGATTAGAAAAACGAAAATTTGAAAGGTGGTAATTATTTAATGAAAAATATTGGAATAGTAGGAGCTACAGGTGCAGTTGGTACTGAAATATTAAATGTATTGGAAAAAAGAAACTTTCCATTGGGAGATTTAAAATTATTTGCAGCTCCTGAAGATGAAGGAAAAAAAATAGAGTTTAAGGGTAAAGAATATACAGTAGAAGTAATGGGAGATAAGTTTTATGAAGGGCTAGATATAATGCTTTTTGCAGCTGGGGGAGGAGTATCTGAAAAATATGCTCCAATTGCAGCGAAAAATGGTGTAACTGTAATAGATAATAGTAGTGCATTTAGATTGGATCCGGAAGTACCTTTGGTAGTACCAGAAGTAAATCCAGAAGATATCAAAAAGAGTAAAGGAATAATAGCTAATCCAAATTGTTCTACAATACAAATGTGTGTAGCATTATGGCCAATATATAAAAAATATGGGATAAGCAGAATACTTATGTCAACATATCAAGCAGCATCGGGTGCAGGAAATCCTGGGATGCAAGAAGTATTGGACCAAGCAAAAGCATACACCGAAGGAAAAGAAATGGAAATAAATCATTTCGCACATCAAATAATGTTTAATGTGATACCGCATATAGATGTATTTATGGAAAACGATTATACAAAAGAAGAGATGAAAGTAGTAAACGAAACAAGAAAAATATTTCATGATGATAACATAAAAATATCAGTTACAGCAGTAAGAGTACCTGTGCTTAGAGCGCATTCTGAAGCAGTAACGATAGAATTAGATAAAACAGCTACTCCTGATGATATCAAAGCATTACTAGGAGAGGCACCAGGTGTAAAAGTACAAGATGACATAGCTAATAATGTATATCCAATGCCTATAAATGCAGCAACAACTTTTGATACTTATGTAGGAAGAATAAGAAAAGATATTGCTTTTGATAATGCTATATCGCTTTGGGTAGTAGCAGATCAAATACTAAAAGGTGCAGCGTTAAACGCAGTACAAATAGCAGAATTAGTATAAAAATTAAATAACTTATAAAAAGAAAAAGAAGCTGACGATAATTCGTTGGCTTCTTTTTTTAGATGAAAAAAGTATATAATTATGTGGAAACTAAGTGGAAAAGAAGAAAAGAATGTGGAAAACGGTGCCTGTCACCATAAATTTCTTGACACGAGGGAAAAAATAGTGTATTATAGATTTGTAATCATTACAAAATTGAAAAGAAAACAATATCGGAGGAGTGATAGTTATGAAAAAATTTAGATGTACAGTTTGTGGAGAAATAATAACAGAAGGAGTAGAAGTTTGTCCTGTATGTAAAGCTAGTAAAGATAAATTTGAAGAGATAAAGGATGGGCAAGAGCGAGTATGGGCTACTGAGCATATTATCGGAGAAGGTTTAAAATGTGGAGATGAAGAGATAATATCAGGTCTTAGAGCAAACTTCGAAGGAGAATGTACAGAGGTAGGAATGTACCTTGCTATGTCAAGAGTAGCTGATAGAGAAGGATATCCTGAAGTAGCGGAAGCTTATAAAAGGATAGCCTTCGAAGAAGCAGAGCATGCAGCAAAATTTGCAGAATTGCTTGGAGAAGTAGTAAGTCCATCGACAAAAGAAAATCTATCAAAACGAGTAGAAGCTGAATATGGAGCTACAGCAGGTAAATTTGAAATAGCAAAGAAAGCAAAAAAACTAGGATTTGACGCTATACATGATACAGTGCACGAGATGGCAAAAGACGAAGCAAGACACGGTAGAGCATTCTTAGGATTACTGGAAAGATATTTTGAAAATAAATAAAAAAGAT
>CAZDNU010000079.1:0-6078 GCA_964506865.1 uncultured Fusobacteriales bacterium
AGATTCTCCTTTACTAAATGTTTTTGTCGTGATTAACATTTTAGCATAGGATTTCTGATGAACCTACTTTTTTGTGCAATTAATTATACAATTTTCCAAAACTTAATTATAGGGTAGTCTATGTATTTACTATATAATTTTATTTATATTAATCCATAAAATGTTGTTTTGCTAAATTAAATAGTCTTCTAAAGTGTTTTTTTTGTGTAATAGGATCATAACCTCTTATTATTAATCCACTGCATTCTATTTCATCCATAATCTCATCTGTTATTGAACCTGTAAAGTAATTTTTTATCCCCCATTCACTACTTGCTCCTAGTATTACCATATCATAGTTAGCAGATTCTTTTATTATAGTTTTTACAATCGATTTAGCTTTTATTATTTTTACTCTTCCATTTATTTCAAGTTTTTTTATTGCATTTTTCATAATATTTTGCATTTCATCGCACTCTTCTTTTGTTGTATCCGGATCCTCAACTCTAAAAAATGTCACATTAATATCTTTTTCGCATGCTATTTTTTTTATAATTTCTAATGTTATCTGAGAATGATATCCGCCACCATATGGATAAAGTATGCTTTTTATTTCTGTATTTTTTCCCTTTTTTAATATCCCAACATTTTTTGGAACACGCTCCAAAACTTTATGAGTTATTCCACCTATTGCTTTTTTCGAAAACATAGATTTACTCCAACCAAGCAATATTAAATCTACGTTATTTTCCATAGAAGCTGTCTTGATCGCATGTACTACATCTCTAGATACAATTGCAATTGATTCTGTTACGCATGCACAATTAAAGTTAAAATTTCTTATAGTTTCTATTACGGTTTCATATTTTTGCATCTCTTTTTTTGGTTGATTGTATTTTGAATCCAAGGGAATGATTTCTGGTACATTTACAACATGCAAAGGAATGATACTCCCATTAGAATGTCGAGCTATCTTTGCTCCTAATTCCAAAAGCGCTTCTGTAGTTTTAGGATGAGCTATTGGTACAATTATTTTATAGACATCTTTGGTATTTTGATTATTTTCTATTTTTTTATAGTTTATATCCGGTATTATCCCTGTACCAATACCTTTTTTTGATATAACTCTCAGCTTAGGTAGCATAAAATAGTAATACGTCAGCCCCACTATCAATATAAATCCAGATATAATAAAACCTATTATATGATTAAAAGCCAACTGAAATACTAAAAATAAATTTAAAACAACTCCTAATATGGGTAAAATTGGATAAAATGGAACTTTGAATCCTCTTTTTATATTTGGATATTTTTTTCGAAAAATAATTAGTGCTATATTTACCAAGCTATATCCTGTTAATGAAAATATACTTGTAATTGTAGATATTCTTTCAAGATTTTTTAAATTTATTGCTATAACTATAATTATTGCAACTACCAATATAGAAAAAATAGGTGTTTTCGTTTTTTGATTTATATTCTTAAAAAGTGAAGGTAATCTTCTATCACGTGACATAGCAAAAGAGGTTCTAGACGCTGCCATCAATGATGTATTTATAGACGATACCGTTGCCAATATCCCTGCTCCTGCAAATAATATTCCTCCTGCAAAGCCTCCCATTTTTACTGCTGTATCTATCATTGGGGTGTTTGTTGCGCCCGGAATTAGCATTTCCCAATTAATAACTGCACTACCAATAAAAAAAACTAACGTTTTTATTGCAATTACAAGTAACAATGATACTATAATTGCTTTTGGAATCGTTTTTTCTGGATTTATAACTTCTTCACTAGCTGTAGTTATTAGCCCATATCCTATATATGTCATATACAAAAATCCTACAGCACTAAACATTCCTGATATCCCATTTGGTAAAAATTTTTCTCCTTCTATTAACTCAATGTTGAAAAAACCGTATATTATATATACAAATAATAATCCTAATAAAATAGTAGTTATTATATTTTGCAATTTATCTGAATTTTTCATTCCTTTTATATTAGTTGCTGTTACATATATTACCAATGAATATGCTGCAATTATTTTAGGTATAAATGGCAGCAAATAATTTATAAAGTTTCCAAATCCTATAGCAAAAATCCCACAAGCCATTGAATATCCTAGCCAAAATCCCCATCCGGTTAAAAATCCTAATATCCCATTGTTAGTAGCCTCTCTCACATAAGCATATCCGCCACCTGATCTCGGTATGAATGTGACTATCTCAGCAAATGACAAAGCAGTAAATATAGCTGCTACCCCTGCTAAAAATACTGCTAAAAAAGCTGATGGTCCTGCTGCTTGATAACTTATCCCAGCTAATACAAATATAGCTGACCCTATCATTGTACCAGTACTAATGTTTAAACATGAAAAAAATCCCAAACTTCTATCTAACTCCTGCCTCATTTTCCCACCTCATTTTCTAATTAATTTTTTATTCGAAAAAAATCATTTTTTCCTTTTTTCTTTATTTTTTGCTATTACTTCTTTAGCTTCTTTTAGGGCTGCATTTATGTCATGGCATATATACTGCTCATCTATTTTAATATTTAGTCCTGATTTTTTTAAAGCTAAATACGGCTGTTCATTTATTCCTGATATAATAACTTTTATATCCTTTTTTTTCTTTGATTCTAGTATCCATTCCAAGGCATTTAATCCTGTTGCATCAATGACAGGTACATTACGCATTCTGATAATCAGCACTTTTGGTTTTGCTTCCATTTTTTGCAGATTATCTTTATATAAAGACGCAGCACCAAAAAAGAAAGGTCCATTTATTTCAAAAATTTCTACATCTTTCGGTATATCTTTTAATTCTAAGCCACTTGCTATAAATTCATCATCATTTTCGACTGATTCTTTCCCCATTATTTTTCCTTCACTTACATCCGTCATTCTTTTCATGAATAACAACGCAGAAATTATTACTCCAAATTGTATGGCTACAGTCAAATCCGAAAATACAGTTAGTAAAAATGTGCCCACCAAGGCAAGCATATCACTTTTTGGTGCTTTTCGCATCTCCATGAAATGATCTATCTCGCTCATATTATATGCAACTATAATCAAAATCCCTGCCAATGTAGCCATGGGTATCATTACAGCAAATTTTCCTAAAAATAGCATTATCAATAATAATACCAACGAATGTATCATTCCAGCAAAGGGAGTCCTGCCACCATTTTTTATATTTGTGGCCGTCCTAGCTATCGCTCCTGTTGCAGGTATTCCTCCAAATATCGGACAAAATATATTTGCGATCCCTTGTCCAAACAACTCTACATTTGAGTTATGCTTTGTCCCTATCATGCCATCGGCTACTACTGCAGACAAAAGTGACTCTATCCCTGCTAATATAGCAATTGTAAGTGCAGGAACAAATAGCTCTTTTATTAATCCCATATTTATATTTGGTATATTTGGACTTGGAAGCATATTAGGTACTGAACCAAACTTACTTCCTATTGTGTCCAATGGTAAATTAAAAATATTTACTATTAAAGTTGTAACTATAATTGCAACTAAAGATCCTGGTATTTTTTTATATTTCTTTTGCCACACAATTGATATCACAATGGTCCCTATACCGATAAATAATGAATAATAATTTATCGTAGGTATGTTTTTAAAAATTTTGCCTATCTTTTCCAAAAACTCCACTGGGACTTTATCAATCTCAAGTCCAAGAAAATCTTTGACTTGAGATGTGAAAATAAGTAATGCTATCCCCGAAGTAAAGCCTATAGTTACAGGATAAGGAATATACTTGATAATATTTCCCAATCGCAATAATGCAAATATTATCAATAATATTCCCGCCATGATACCCGCTATTACCAAGCCATCATAACCATGCGTTTGCATTATGCCATATATTATTATAACAAAAGCTCCTGTAGGTCCACCTATCTGTACTCTACTTCCACCAAACAAAGATATCAAAAAACCTCCTATTATAGCTGTAAAAAGTCCTTGTTCCGGTTTAACTCCTGAGGCTATTGCAAGAGCTATTGAAAGCGGTAAGGCGACTATCCCAACTATAATTCCAGCTATCATATCTTTAAAAAAAATCTCTTTCCCATACCCTTCCTGTAATACAACAAAAGATTTCGGCATAAATTTTTTTTTCATTTTTACTCTCCTTCGTTTTTTGTACCTCAGTTTAACACTTTTAAATTATTATGTCAATATGATTCCCTTCGTGTTTTATATTTGCTCAAAAAAAAAAGCTGGTAGAGATTACCTACCAACTCTTTACTATATTTATGTATATATTAATTATTCTCCAATAGTATGTACTTTAAACATGTTTGTAGTTCCTGATTGTCCTACTGGTATTCCAGCTATCATAACTGCTATATCAGATTTTTCTACTAGACCTAAATCTAAAGCAATTGCTTCTGCTTTTTTATAGAACTCGTCAGTACTTTCAATTTTGTCAACTATACTAGTAAATATACCTTTTGTAAGCGTAAGTTGAGTTGCTGTTTTTTTATTTGTAGTTACTGCAATAATTGGTGCTGTTGGGAAGTATTTTCTTACATTTGCTGCTGATCTTCCTGATTCAGTTGATACAACTATTACCTTTGCATTCAAAGTTTCGGCTGTTTCTACTGCACCTTTTGATACAGCATCAGTCAAAGTAACTGATCCTTCAAAATCCATTGGGTAATAAGCCATAGCTTCATCTGTTCTTTCGCAGATTCTTGCCATAGTCTGTACTGCTGTTTCAGGATATTTACCTTTTGCTGATTCTCCAGAAAGCATTACTGCATCTGTACCATCAAGTATAGCATTTGCAACGTCTCCTGCTTCTGCTCTTGTAGGTCTTGGATTTCTTATCATAGAATCAAGCATTTGAGTAGCTGTAATTACCATTTTCCCTGCTTCATTACATTTTTCAATCATCATTTTTTGTGCAAATGGTACTTCTTCTATAGGGATCTCTACTCCTAGATCTCCTCTTGCTACCATGATACCGTCAGATACTTCCAATATTTCATCAAAGTTATCCAAACCTTCTTGGTTTTCTATTTTAGATATTATTTTTATATCATTTCCGCCGTTTTCATCAAGAAAACTTCTTATTTCCAATACGTCTTCTTTTTTTCTTATAAAAGATGCAGCAACGAAATCTACGTTTTGCTCACAACCAAATTTCAAGTCTCCTTTATCTTTATCAGATATTGCAGGTAGACTTACTTTTACACCTGGAAGGTTTACTCCTTTTTTCTCTCCTAATTCTCCTGTATTTCTAACTGAACACTTTACTTCTTTACCTTCGATAGATATTACTTCCAAACCTATCAATCCATCATCAAGTAATACTGTATCTCCAGCTTTAAGATCATTTACTATTTCAGGATAAGTAACTGCTACTGCATGTTTATTTCCTACAAAATCTTGATCTGTAGTTAATGTAAATTCTTGACCTGCTTCTAGTATTACATCTTCACCATTTTGTAATTTTTTAGTTCTGATTTCAGGTCCTTTTGTATCCAAAAGTATCGCTAGTTTTTTTCCTGTTTCTGCCATGATCTCTCTAAGTTTTGTTATTCTCCCACCATGCTCTTCGAAGTCACCATGTGAAAAGTTTAGTCTCATTACGTTCATTCCTGCATTTGCAAGTTTTTGTAACATCTCTTTCGATTCACTTTTCGGTCCAATTGTACATACTATTTTCGTTTTTCTCATCAAATTACCTCCCAATATATTTTTAAAATTATTATTTAAATTTATTATTTTGACAAAATCATTGCCAGTTCATAATCATTATCATTAATTTTTTTCTTGTTTTCCCATGCATATCCTATAGGATATTCAGTTAATTCGTTTGATTCTATTCCTATCATGATACCAGAAGCACCTTCTAGCAGTCTTTTGACTCCGTATGCCCCCATCTTAGTTGCTAGTAGTCTATCCAAAGCTGACGGAGCTCCGCCTCTTTGTACATGTCCAAGTATAGTTACTCGCACACTACTATGTATTTTATTCTTTAATTTACTAGCTATCTCAGCTGCACTTCCTACACCTTCAGATACTAGTACAAGATCTGATAATTTTCCTTTTTGTCTTCTAGTATTTACCAAGTC
>CAZDNU010000080.1:0-4725 GCA_964506865.1 uncultured Fusobacteriales bacterium
ATCGTCAGAAAGAAAAGAAATAAAAGATGAAAATAGAGGAAAATATAAAACAAATGCATTACATAATATTTTTGAAACAATTTTTAATAAAAATGCAAAGCAAAGTTATTTGCTATCAAAATTTGATCCTAAAAATATTTTTTCGAAAAAAGGAGATAATTTACTATCGGAAAGTTATGACTTATATTATAAGAAATTTAGCCAAGAATTAAATGAAATTATTGAAAGCGAAACATACGAGGAGCTATTCAACAAACTATTTTTTATATTTGAAAAATATTTATGGTGTATACCAAGTGATACAAGAGAAGAAAATAGAGTGATATCTTTATTTGATCACTTAAAAACTACATCTGCTATTGCACTTGCAAGTTATAGATATCATATAGAAAATGATGATTTTGTGAATAAAAACATTAATTCATCAAAATTGGAAAAGTTTACTTTAATTGGTGGCGATATATCAGGTATACAAAATTATATTTATGGAATACCTTCTACTGATAAGATAGCAAAACGTTTGCGTGCGAGATCTTTTACCATAAGACTGCTAACAGATATAGTTTCGTATAAGATAATTAATGAATTGGAGTTAACTATTGCAAATAATGTAATATCAGCAGGAGGGAAGTTTTTTATAATAGCAGCAAATACTGATAGAACTAAAAGAAAATTGAAAGAAATAAAAGAAGAAATAAATGAGTGGTTGTATAGTGACTATCAAGCCGAGATGTTTTTTAATCTTGAATGGTTAGACGCATGTGGTGATGACCTTGGAAAAGATTTTGATAGTGCTTATGATGCAATTAATGATAAACTAGATTTAGCAAAGCGGAAAAAATATGATGACTTTATTTTACGAAAGCCGGTAATTGATAAAAATTATGAAGGGACACAATTGTGTGGAGTATGTAGAAAATATTGGAAGAAAGTCGATGATGACGCATGTGAGTTTTGTAAAAGTGATGAAAAAATGGGTAAATGGCTTACAAAAACAAAATTTCTAGCATTTTATAAAGAAAAACCTGATGATAGTAGGATTATTAGTTTTTTTGAGAAAGGAAAATATTATGTAAGTTTTTTATATGAAAGTGATGAAACAAAAACTAATAGCATAAAACCATTTCTACTTATAAATATTTTTGATAATAAAATCCTTTCAAATTATCCAGCAGGGTTTAAATATTATGCAGGTTATGTTCCAAAATACGATAACTTGGAAGAATATCAAAAATTTGGACAAAATGAAGAAAAAGAGGTAAGTGAAAAAATAGTAAAAGATATTCCAAAAACTGTTGAAGCAATAGCTAAAAAGTCACATGGTGTGTCAAATTTAGCTATTTTAAAGGCGGATGTGGATAACTTGGGAATGATATTTTCTTTGGGATTGAAAGGAAAAGATAAAAAAGTATCGATCTCTAAAATATCAACTATGAGTAGAATGCTTGATGGATTTTTTTCGGGTTGGATACAAAATGAATTTATAAAAAACCCAAAACAAATAATAAGATTAAATGATAGACAAATAGCTCTAGATATGTCAAATAACTATGTGGTTTATTCTGGTGGAGATGATCTTATGATAGTGGGGCCATGGGATGAATTGATATTAACTTCGAAATATATTAATGAAAAGTTTCGAGAGTTTGTTGGGGAAAACAATCGTATTACTTTGTCAGCAGGCATAACTCTGTGCCATCACAAAGAGCCAATTAGCCATACGTCAGAAAAAGTAAGTATAGAAGAGGAGCGAGCAAAGAACGCAGGGAAAAATTGTCTTGCTGTATTTGGCAAAGTTGTAAAATGGAAAGACTTTGATCGTGTTTTTGATCTAGGAGAATTTATAATGTCAAATATGAATAGACAAAATGACAAAGGAAATTATATTTATAGTCAGAGTTTTGTATATAGAATGCTAAAATATGCAGAAATGGCTGAAAAATATGCTATAACTGAAGATGGAAAACATTTAAAGTATGTGTCATCTTTTATGTACGATATTGGAAGAAATTTGCTGCCTATTATAAAAAATGAGGGAGAAAGCTTGGAAGATACTATGAATAAGCCAGAAATAAAAAAACTTATGCAGATTTTCAATAGTGACGAAAATTATGGTCAAATAACAGAAGAGGATTTTTTGGCAGAATATATGAGAGTATCATTGAATTGGGCAGTAAGAAAAAATAGAAATGAAGGAGGAAACTAGTATGAAATTTGAATTTGAAACAAAGGGATATAGTGATAAAAAAGGAAATATTAGACCAAATTTAGTAACGGTAGAAGCTCAGCAAGTAGCACAAAAACTTGCAAATAATGAAAGAAGGGCTGATGACGTGACAAAATCACAATTGAGAGCCTTTTATGCTGATGTAAAAGCTATTGAAAATAGAATGAAAGATGGTAATGATAGTTTTTCAGAAGAAAAATTTGAGAAAAATTTATATAGAGTGCTAATGCTAAAATCTAAAGCAGCGTATAGAAAAAATAATGGAAGTAGTAAATTATCAGAAAATTTCAAGCAATTTATAGATAAAAATGTAGATAGGATAAAAAAAGAAAATAGTGTAGAAAGTTTTAAAAATTTCACAGTATTTTTTGAAGCAGTTATTGGGTATTGTTATGCTGAAAGAATAAGCGACTAATAAAATAGGAGGTAAAAATAATGAGATTAATTGAAATAAAGCAAATTAAGGGTAAAATAAAATTACTAACAGGAACAAGAATAGGCGGGAATAGTGCAAGTATTGAAATAGGAGGAAATGATCAACCTATAATTAGAAATCCTCAAAATGGTCAGCCATATCTTCCTGGAAGTAGTATAAAAGGAAAAATGCGATCATTATTGGAGTGGAAATTGGGAGAAGTGAAAGATGGAAAGGTACATGAGTGTGAGAACGCCGATTGTTTGATTTGTAAGTTATTTGGTAGGGGAGCGCAAAAAAGTGAAAAAGCAATGGCAGGACCGACTCGTTTAGTAATTCGTGATGCATATTTAACTGAGGAATCAGTAAAAAAATTGGAAAGTCTAAAAAATAGGACTGGAAATGATACAGAAATAAAATATGAAAATACCATAAATCGAATAACAGCAAAAGCGACTCCTAGAAATATGGAAAGAGTGCCTGCAGGTGTAGAATTTGAATTTAATATAACATATAAAGTTTTGGATAACGATAAGGATAACACAAAAACAATATTAGATGCATTAAAACTAATAGAAGTAGATGGAATAGGCGGAGGTATATCTAGAGGAAATGGACAAGTAGAATTTATAGATCTAAAAGTCAATGGCGAAGCTAAGCAGTTACCAGATGTAAATCAATTGTGGAAATAGGTGATAATTATGAGTTATAATATTTATGAATGGGAAATTTCTCCTAAAAGCTCTTTTATAACTCCTTTAGAATCAGATATTATATTTGGTCATATTATATGGGCAATGAAGTATTTGGATGGTGAAGAAGAGGTTGAAAATATTTTAGATGAATTTAAATCAAACCAACCACCATTTATTATTTCAAATGGATTTTATACAGGATATTTTCCATTTATTAATAATCAAGTAGTTAAACGAAAAGACACTGGAGATTTTACTGAAATATTAAAACAAGATAAGGAACTTGCAAAAGAGGAAACTGAAGAATGGAATATAGCAAAATTGCAAGAAATAACAGTAAAAGCATTAAAAAAAATTAAAAAAATCAAAAATATTGAAAAAGATTTGTTTTATGAAATGTTAAATGGTTACTCTGTTAAAGAATTTATCAGTGATATACTTGGAAATGAAAGAGACCCAATAGATCTAAAAAAATATTCGGAAAAAAAATATATGTTTAAAACAGATATAAATGAATGGGTAAATGGTAATTTGAAATTATCACAGCATGAAATACGAAAATTTCCTGGAATAAAAAAGGAATCGATTATTAAAAACAGCATAAATAGATTAACTAGTACTACAGACTTTGGAGCGGATGGTTCTGGCTTATATAGTCAGAATGAAATTTATTATGATTCTAAATATAATTTATCAATATTTTTCAAATTACGATCAGATATAAATATAAAAAAATTTGAAAAGTACTTAAAATATATTGAAGATTGTGGATATGGAAAAAAGAAAAGTAGTGGTAAGGGTTATTTCGAAACAATAAAATTTGAAAAAAATGATTATTTTACAAGTAATACAGAATCAAATGCTTACATAGTTTTGTCAAATTACATACCAAATGATAAAGATTATGAAGAAGTTTTTTATGGAGATACTATGGTGAAAAGAGGTAAACTAGGTGATATTAAATCATTCAGTGAAAAACCATTTAAAAAACCGATTATAATGTATAAACCAGGATCGATATTTAAAGGGGAAATGGCTGATATAAAAGGAAAAATGTTAGGGAATATACATTTTGAAAAAGATATAGTACAGTATGGATATGGATTTACAGTGGGGGTGAAGATACATGAATAAAATTGATTTATACAATGTAAAACTACAAGCACTTACACCGATCCATATAGGCAGTGGGGAAGAAATATATCCTTATGAATATGTACTAAAGGATAATATATTTTATAAAATTGATTTAAATGAAATATATGATCAGCTAGACAAAACAGAAAAATCAAAGTTTGAAGAATTTGCTGAATTTGATATAGTAAAATTAAGAAATTATATTTCACAGATATATAAAGAAGAATTTGGATATATTTATAAAGGTGCTG
>CAZDNU010000081.1:0-3670 GCA_964506865.1 uncultured Fusobacteriales bacterium
AATAGCAATGTATTATACGTTTAATTCATTTTTTTTGAAAAATATTGCAAGTAGAGTAGTAGAAAAAAATAAAATTGCTTCAAGAATAGCCAATAACTATATTATGCAAGAAAAAACAATGCTTTCAAAATATGCAAAGCAGTTTTCGAATAATAGATTTTTGTATTTAGCTGTAAAAAAGAATAAGTATTTAAACATTTTATTTAATACACGGGTAAAAGATTTAAAAATAAAAGAAATGACTAAATATTATTACAAAAAATTAGGAAGTGACATAAAAAGAGATGCTTTTGGAGTAGACGGAGGATTTATCCGAAAAGATTTGGAGATATATGACAATAACTTGAACAAGCTTGTAGATACTTCGTATGGTAGACGATATGGTGAAGCAGAAGTAGCTTCGGAAAAAGAATACCTAAAAGACGCTCTGGGAGTAAAAAATAAATTTACAATGTCTTCATCAAATAACTTTGAAGTAATAGATGAGGACTATGGAGAAATATATCTAAAAGGTATTGCATCTATGTTTATGGAGGATGCGGAAAATTATGGTGTGGTAGTAGTAAAAGAAAAAGTTGGTCGTTCTTTTTTGGAAAGTCTAAAAAGGATAACTGATAGAGAGATAATAATGGTGAAAAATAATGAAGTGGTATACACTACTATGTATCAAATGGGAGATGAAAATGTATTTGAATTAAGTTATCATGGTAAAACAGAAAATTTATTTTATAATACTGTGCATGATTCTGATGATTATAAATTGATAAACATAAATGAAAAACGATTTATAACGCATTTTTTTCCTTTGATAGATTATAAAGGTGATGAGATAGCAAAAATAGGTATATGTGAAGATTATGAAAGTGTAGAAACACTTCAGAAGAATAGTTTAAAAAGATTTTTACCGTTTGAAATATTTTTTTCAGTATTGTTATTTTTATCTCTGTACATAATGCTAAAAAAGTTATTTAGTCCTTTTGATAAAATAGTGGAAGGTGTTATTGAAATAAAAAATGGGGATTATGGCACAAAATTGGATATAGAGAGTACGGCAGAATTAAAATTATTAACTGACAATATAAATGAAATGGCTGAAACGGTACAACAAAGAGAACAAAGACTAAAAGAGTTAAACAAAGAAGTAGAAGAAACTAGTACAGAAATAATACTGACACTAAGTGAAATGAGTGAAAAAAGATCCTTGGAAACAGGGCATCATATAAAAAGAGTTTCAGAATATACACGTATTTTAGCAGAAAATATAGGTCTAGAGCCAGCGGAAGTAACCTTGCTAAAAGAAGCTTCAATGATGCATGATGCGGGCAAAATAGGGATTCCTGACATTGTATTGAATAAACCTGGAAAATTTACTTATGAAGAATTTGAAGCAATGAAAAATCATGCTGAAATTGGATACGATATATTTAAAAATTCTAAACGAAAATTATTGCAAATGGCAGCGATAATTGCATTGCAACACCACGAGAAGTGGGATGGGACAGGTTATCCTCAAGGCTTGCAAGGAGAAGATATACATCTATATGGAAGAATAGTAGCCCTAGCAGATGTATTTGATGCTTTGGGTAGTGATAGATGTTATAAGAAAAAGTGGGATATAGAGCAGATATTAAAGCATATAAAGTCAGAAACTGGTAAACATTTTGACCCGAAACTTGTGGACGTACTTTTCGAAAACATAGATGAATTTTTATATATAAAAAATAAATATAATTAGCAGTCTCTTTTAAGAATAAAGATATTTTATATTTTTAAATCAAAAGTATTGATTTTGAAAGAAGAGGTGAGTTATGGATAAAATAATAATAAAAGGTGCCAGAGAACATAATTTGAAAAACATAGATATAGAGATACCAAAAGATCAGTTTGTAGTAATAACAGGTGTGTCAGGGTCCGGGAAATCTTCACTTGCTTTTGATACGATATATTCCGAAGGACAACGACGTTACGTTGAAAGTCTATCAGCATATGCAAGACAATTTATAGGTCAAATGACCAAGCCGGATCTTGATAGTATAGAAGGGTTGTCGCCTGCAATATCAATAGAACAAAAGAGTATTAGTCATAATCCAAGGTCTACTGTGGGTACAATGACAGAAATATACGATTATATGAGACTTCTTTTTGCACATGTGGGAGCACCGCATTGCCCTAAATGTGGTAAAAGTGTAGCTAGACAAAGCGTACAGGAGATAGTAGATAGTATAGTAGAAAACTACAATGAAGGATCAAAGATAATATTACTGGGACCACTAGCAAAAGGGAAAAAAGGAGAACATAAAAATTTATTTTCAAACTTACAAAAAAAGGGATTTGTAAGAGCAAGAGTTGATGATGAAATTTTATATCTTGAAGATGAGATAAAACTAGATAAAAATAAAAAACATAATATCGAACTTGTTGTAGATCGACTAATATTGAAAAAAAATGACAAAGAATTTTTGGAACGACTTACAGATGCAGTAGAATCAGCTGTAGGGATATCGGAAGGTAATGTAATAGCAAATATAGATGGCATGGATCATCTTTTTAGTGAAAACTTTGCTTGTCCCGACTGTGAGATAAGTTTACCGGATCTCACACCGAGATTATTTTCATTTAATGCGCCATATGGAGCATGTCCAGAATGTAATGGGATAGGTATGCAGCTCGCAATAGATGAAAATAAACTTATTTTAGATGAAAATAAGTCTATAAATGAAGGAGCGATACATGTACCAGGTGCATCAAGCAAAAGAGGTTGGGTGTGGAATAATTTTGAGTCTATGGCAAAAGCTTTTGATATAAATTTGGATACAGCATTTAAAGATCTAGAAGATGACAAAAAAGATATAATTTTTTATGGAACTAAAGGTGAAAAGTTTGATGTAGAATATACTAGCCAAGATTTTAGTTATAGTGGCAAAAAAGATTATGAAGGAATAGTAAAAAATCTGGAAAGACGATATCATGGTACTAATTCTGAAGCAAGAAAAGATGAGATAAAAGCTAAATATATGACAGAAAAGATATGCAAAACATGTAAAGGAAAAAAACTACGACCAGAAGTTTTAGCAGTCTTAATAAATGGAAAAAATATAATTGATATAACTGAAATGAGCATAGAAAAAGCTATAGATTATTTTGAAAAGTTAAAATTGAATGATAAAGAAGCCAAAATAGCAAAGGAAATTTTGAAAGAGATAAAAGAAAGATTAAACTTCTTAATAAATGTAGGTTTGGATTACTTAACTTTGTCAAGATTGACTCGGACATTATCAGGTGGTGAAGCGCAAAGAATTCGATTGGCTACTCAAATAGGCTCCGGGCTCACAGGAGTGATATATGTATTGGATGAACCCAGTATAGGCTTGCATCAGCGAGATAATCAAAAATTACTTGCTACATTGAAACGACTAAAAAGTCTAGGAAACACGTTGCTGGTGGTAGAGCATGATGAAGAGACAATATTAGAATCTGACTATGTATTTGACATAGGACCGGGAGCAGGGGAACACGGTGGCAATGTAGTAGCAAAAGGTCACCCCGATGAGATAGCGAAAAATCCAAATTCCTTAACTGGAAAATACTTGAGTAAGACGTTAAATATAGAAACTCCTAAAAATAGACGAAAATGGAAAGAATGTATAGAGTTACAAGGTGCTAAAGGGAA
>CAZDNU010000082.1:0-1895 GCA_964506865.1 uncultured Fusobacteriales bacterium
TCTCTTTCATTTTTCTTAGCATTTGATATCTAGCTCCCCCAATTCCCAACTCTACTTTTTCTCGTAATCCTCCATGAAAATCCGAGCCACCACTTAACAACAAATTGTTTTCTTTCGCTATTCTAGAATAATATGCTTTATCTTTTTCCGAAAAAGTCGAATAATAAACTTCCAAACCATCCAAGCCATTTTCTTTTAAAACTTCAATTAAGTTTAACAGCTTCTTTTCTCCTATATTTATAAATTTAGGATGCGCTAAAAAACTAAGTGCCTTATTTTCTCTTATCATTCTTACTATTTCAGTAGTTTCTGCATCCTTTTTGGGTACATAGGCAGCGCCTCCTGCTCCTATATAATTTATAAAAGCTTCTTTTATAGAGTATACGTAGCCTTTCTGTAGCATCGCATATGCTATATGACTTCTACTGATAAGATTACTTGTCGTTACTTTTTTTATCTCTTCCATGCTGATATCTATTTTTAATTTCTTTAATTTCTCTAGTATCTCTTCTGTTCTTGACACTCGCTCATCTTGTAATCTTTTTAATTTTTGTATAAGAATTTTGTCTTTTATATCAATAAAGTATGACAAAATATGTACTTCATGTCCCTTGTATTCTGTAGAAAATTCTATACCATCTATAAATTCTATACCTTTATTTTCAAATTCTTCTCGTGCCTCTTTTAGTCCATCAATAGTATCATGATCTGTTAGCGACACTGCTTTTAGATCTTTTTTTTCTGCATATTCTGCCAGTTGTTTGGGACTATATGTCCCGTCAGAATATATGCTGTGTATATGTAAATCTATCATAAATGTCCTCCAAAATTTCATTTTTTCTTTTTTTGCAACTCAAGTAATTTATCTTTCCCCTCATTTGATTTATATTTTCCAGTGAATATTAATCAATTTTACTAAGACTAGGGTGACTTACATAAGCCACCCTAGCAGTTTTATTACCTTCCGCAACAATATTTATATTTTTTTCCACTACCACATGGGCAAGGTTCATTTCTACCTATTTTATTTTTTACTTTCATAGGCTTTTTCTTTTTAGCTTCTTCTTCTCCATGATTATAATGCATTTCGACTTTTGTTCTACGCTCAGTATTTACATCTCGTTCACGTGTAATTTGCAATTTATACAAATATGATGTCGTTTCTTCTTTTATTGTATAGATCATACTTGAATATATCTCTGAAGATAATATCTTATACTCAACTACCGGATCTTTTTGTCCATAAGCTCGTAAATGTATTCCTTCTTTCAAAGAATCCAGTGTTTTTAAATTTTCTCGCCATCTACTATCTACTATTTCCAGCAATATATATTTTTCTATTCTTCTTAGTAGTTCTTCCCCTATCTCTTTTTCTCTTTCATCATATTGTTTTACAAGCTCTTCATATATGTGAGCTTTTACTGCTTCTACTCCATCCAGTTTCTCTATTGTTTCTTTGTCCAAAACAAGGTCATAAAGCTCCTCTATTTTTTGAAGAAGTCCATCTACATCCCATTCTCGTTCAACATAACTATCTCCGCCTACAAGTTTTAATTCACTTTCTCTATCAACAACATATTTTAGCATAATAAACACTTCATCTTTTAAGTTATCTTTTTCCAATACTCTATTTCTTTGTTTGTATATTATCTCTCTTTGTGTATTCATTACATTATCATACTCAAGCAGTTGCTTCCTTACCGAAAAGTTTCTTCCTTCTACTTTTCGTTGTGCTCCTTCTATATTTTTTGCTACCATTCGACTAATAATAGGTTCATCATCTGCAAAACCAAGCCTATCTAGCATAGCTTTGATTCTATCAGATCCAAATAATCTTAATAAGTCATCTTCTAACGAAAGATAAAATTCTGATTCTCCCGGATCTCCTTGTCGTC
>CAZDNU010000083.1:0-1601 GCA_964506865.1 uncultured Fusobacteriales bacterium
TAAATAATAAAAATTTAAATTTAAAGATAAAGATGCCGTATTTTTTAAATTTTATGGAAAATAAATTACGAACTAAAGTATCGCAGTATATAACAAGAGCATATGTGGAACTTAGAATTGACTTTGAAGATAAAAGAGATACCGAAGACTTATTTGAGTATGATCGAAAATTTTCTAAAAACTACATGAATGTATTAGAAAAAGCGGAATTAGATTTTGATGAAAAAATAGACAATAAGTTGGAATTGTTAATAAGGCAATCTTCATTTTTAAAGAAAAATGAGATACAAATAGATGAAAAAGAATATGAAGAGCAATTACTACCAAGCCTAGATAAAGCTTTAGAGAAGTTAAACGAAATGCGGCTAAGTGAAGGCGAGCAATTGAAAGATTACTTTATGACTTGTGTGGACAAGTTAAGAACTAAATTGAATTATATATTAGAAAATAAAGAAAAAGTAGTAAAAGAATATAAAGATAAGCTACTTGAAAGATTAAATAAATTAGAAGAAGAGGTTGTATTTGATGAAAAAGATGTATTAAAAGAAATACTTATATTTACAGATAGAAGTGATATTTCAGAAGAAACTTCGCGACTTGAAAGTCATATAAAACATTTCTTACAGGAATTAAACTCAAATAAGCCTGCAATCGGTAAGAAATTAGATTTTATAATGCAGGAAATGTTTAGAGAGCTAAATACTGCTGGAGTAAAGTCAAATTACTATGAAATATCGCAAGCGGTAGTAGAAGCAAAAGCTGAAGTAGAAAAAATACGAGAACAAGTACAGAATATAGAATAGGAGGATATAGATGCGTCCCATAGGAATAGGATTTGGAAATATAGTAATAGATGAAAGAATAGTAAGTATAATAAGTCCTGATTCCGCACCGAGCAAGCGCTTGAAAGAGGAGTCGAGAAATCAACAAAGACTTATAGATGCTACATTTGGAAGGAAGACGCGAGCTTTGATAATAACTGACAGCAATCATGTAATAATGTCGGCAATAAATCCAGAAACTATATCGGCAAGAATAGAAAAAGGAGAATAGTAATGAAAAAAGGAAGACTTTTTGTTATTTCAGGACCATCAGGAGCTGGAAAGTCTACTTTAAGCAAGATGTTGATAGAAAGAGAGAAAAATCTATTTTTAACAGTATCAGCTACAACGAGAAAACCAAGAACAGGCGAGCAGGATAAAGTAGACTATTATTTCTTATCGAAGGAAGAATTTGAGAAAAATATAACACAAGGGGATTTTTTAGAATATGCCTTGGTTCATGGAAACTACTACGGTACACTGAAATCTGAAGTAGATCGCAACTTGAGTGAAGGGAAAAATATATTACTCGAAATAGATGTGCAGGGTGGAGTACAAGTAAAAGAAAAATTTCCGGAAACTACTCTTATATTTGTAAAAGCTCCTTCAGAAGCAGAATTAGAAGCACGACTTAGAATGAGAGCCACGGACAGTGAAGAGGTTATAAATCTTCGATTAAAAAATAGCATAAAAGAATTGGAATTTGAAGAAAAATATGATAAAATAGTGATAAATGATGAAATAGAAAAAGCATTAGAAAAATTACAGAAAATAGTAAAT
>CAZDNU010000084.1:0-1681 GCA_964506865.1 uncultured Fusobacteriales bacterium
AATAAAAGTTGTAATGACAAGCAGTTCAGATGACCCAGAAAGTTTTCAACCTCATAATACAAGTAAAAAAGATAGAAAATTTTTAGCGACAAGATTAAAAGATGCAAATGATGAATTAAAACTTGTAATTGTTCAGTCTATGTGGCTAACTGGATTTGATGCTCCACCATTGCACACTCTTTATATTGATAAAAAAATGCAGGGGGCGGCACTTATGCAGGCTATTGCAAGGGTAAATCGTGTTTACAAAGATAAACCAGGCGGATTAATTGTTGATTATATTGGAATTGGGCAGGATTTGAGAAATGCAATGGGAGTTTATACTGATAGTGGTGGACAAGGAGAGGCAGTAGAAAATATTGATGAAGTAATCAATGCTTTAAAAACAAAATTTGAAGTTGTGGCTCAAATGTTTAATGGGTTTGATTATAAAAAATATTTTAATTCTTCTACAAATGAAAAATTGACAATATTACTTGGTGCACAAAACTTTATTTTACAAAATGAAGAATTGAAAAATAGATTTGTTTCTGAAACAACAGCTTTATCAAAACTGTATGTTATGGCTGTTCCAAATGTTGAGGCTACATTATTACAAGAGGATATTGCATTTTTTCAAGCAATAAAATCAAGAATAAATAAATTCAGCATAGAAGGTGGAAAAACTGATTATCAAGTTTATACAGCAATAAAACAAATAGTAGATGATGCTTTAAGTAGCGATGGAATAATAGATATTTTTGAAGCGGCAGGAATAAAAGCTCCTTCACTTGATATATTATCAGATGAATTTTTACTTGAAGTTAAAAATATGAAGTATAAAAATTTAGCACTTGAATTATTGAAAAAACTTTTAAACGATGAGATAAAAATCAGAAAAAGAAAAAGTATAGTTCAAGGTAAAAAGTTTTCTGAAATGTTATCAGACATAATTCAAAGATACCACAATAATCAAATTGATGCAGCACAAGTATTAGAAGAATTATCAAATATGGCAAAAGAGATGAGATTGGAAGATAATAGTGCCAATGACTTAGGATTATCAAAAGAGGAATATGCTTTTTATACAATTTTAGCTCAAAATGATTCTACGAAATCTTTGGAAGATTATAAAATGAAAGAATTAATACATAAAATAGTAGAGGTAGTTAGAAATACAACTTCAACCACTGATTGGAATAAAAGAGAAGATGTAAGAGCAAAATTAAGGCTTTATGTCAAAAAAATATTAATGAGATATGGTTATCCGCCTGATGTGGCACTAATGGAAGCAGACAGAGTATTGGAACAAACAGAATTATTTGCAAGTGAAATATCAAAGTAAAAAAAACTTTATAGCAAGAATATACCGGCGGACATCGTATCCGCCTTTGCTTTAAAAAATGGGGGCGATTTAAAGAAAAATGCTTAGTGGAAATGGAGTTGGTAATGAGAATAAAGCCCAGACTGGTGACGATGTATAACAGCGTATATACTATATGCTTTCGCCAAGCCCTAACGGGACAGAACTAAGTTCGTTAAGAGCAGAGCTCTAAAACTCACTACGTTCTTCTAAGACTCAAGCACATCGTATGATACGCAAAACGTTATATACGACGGCGATGAATATATTAATATAAATGCAAGAAAATAAAAATTAAATAATGGAAGGAGAAAAAAACAAAAAAATGGGATATCAAGT
>CAZDNU010000085.1:0-4472 GCA_964506865.1 uncultured Fusobacteriales bacterium
ACAAAACCACTAATCCCTGAAAGGGATCGAAACTTTTGACGAACTTTTCTAACATATTTTTTATTTTCAATGACAAAACCACTAATCCCTGAAAGGGATCGAAACCAAAGAGCTTGGTGACAGGCACCAAAGTATCGAAAAGTGGAAAATTTTGTGCAAACATGGTGGAAAACTAGAAAAATATGTGGAAAACGGTGCCTGTCACCAAAATAGCCAAGGGGTCTGACCCCTTGGCTATTTTCTTGCTTTTCGAGAAAAATATGTTATAATTAAGTATATAGTGAGTTTAAAGATAGTAAAAATGAGAAGGAGTACCTATGAAAGTAATATTACTGGAAAAACCAAGTATGCTAAAAAAATATAAGGAAGCGCTAAAAGGCGAAAAAGATTTAAAATTTGTGTCCTCAATAGGTCATATAGAAGAGCTGGCTCCACCAGAACATTATCTAAGCAATGGTGAAAAAATATACTGGAATAAGCTGGTAAAAAAATTTCCATTTGTACCAGAAAAATTTATATTGCGGATCACAAATCAGAGGCAATATGATCTTATAAAAAGAGATATAGCAAAAGCAGAAGAGATAATATTGGCTTGTGATCCGGATAGAGAAGGAGAGACTATACACAGAAATATCTTAGAATTGCTTCAGTCAGAAGGTTTGGTAAAGACAGATAAGATAACTAGGGTATGGCTACATTCGGAGACGAAATTGGGAATACAAAAGGGCTACAAAGAGCGAAAGCACTATATGGAATATGATGGTTATCACAAGGCTGCACGAGCTAGAGCAATGCAGGACTGGCTAATAGGGATACAGCTAAGTGTATTATACTCAGTAAAGTATAGTAAGCCGGGGATACCGATAAGTATTGGGCGTATACAGACATGGCTCTTGAGTGAGATAGTAAAACGTAGCTTGGAATTTAAAAACTTTGTGCCTCAAGATTACTGGAATGTTTATTTTTTGACAAAAGATAATGTGAAATTTAATTTAGTAGATGAAGAAAAAAAGATATTACAAATTTTTGAAAAAGAGAAAGTAAAAAATATAGAAAATGATATAAGAAATGAAAAATTGAAAATAGAAAATGTCGAAATAAAAAAGTTTAAAGAGTATGCTCCAAGTTTGTATGACATGAATGCCTTACAAAAAGATGCAGCAAAACGATATAAATTGAGTCCAGATAAAACTTTGAAGATAGCTCAAAAACTATACGAGGACAAAGAGTTGATAAGTTATCCAAGAACTGATTGTAATATAATATCCGAAGAAGAGGCTAAAGAGGTGAAAAACTCTATTAATCTTGTCCGTAAGTTTCCGAAGTACAAATCTCTGGTGGATGAAGTGGATAAAATAAATCCAAATTATAAATTAAGAAAAAAATATATAGGCAAGATAAAAGGTCACTATGCTATTATACCTGTACTAAATTATGCAAAGCAAACTATACCGAAATTAAGTGAAGATGAAAAAAAAATATTTGATTTGATAGTTATGCGTTTTATTGCAGTATTTTTGGAGCCAGTTTCTGGTGAAAAAACTAAAATAGATGCATCAATAAAAACATATCCTTTTTTTACTGAGATAAAAAACATTCGGGATTATGGATATAAAAAAATAATAAAATCAGATAAAGATGATAATGATGCAGTGTCGGTAGATTACAAAAAAGATGATTTATTAGATGGGAAATTAGAATTAAGTGAAGATAAAACTAAAGCAAAGCCTTTGTTTAAGGATGCCTCCATACTATCTATGATGGAGAAAGCTCATCTGATGGTGGAAGACAAGGTGCTAAAGGAAGCCTTGAAAGATGCGTCGGGGATAGGGACGGCGGCTACTAGATCTAGCTTTATTCCTATATTATTGAAGCGAGAATATATAAAACAAGATAATGGAAATTATATCCCAACAGACAAAGGTTATAAATTATATAAAGTGATACCAAAAGAATTGCAAACAGCTGATTTTTCGGCAAATTTAGAGTTTGAATTGTCAAAATATATTGATGGAAAAGGAAAAGAATTTGAAGAAATGTTAGCAGAAACAAAAAAGTTTTTGACCAAAGTATTTAATAAAGTAAATGGGAAGATAGATTTGTCTGACAAAAAGTATAAGTCATATGGTAAATGTCCAAAATGTGGCGGAAATGTTATAAAGGGCAGAAAAGGTTATGGATGCAGCAATTGGCAAAAAGGCTGTCACTTTGTAATATGGGTAGAAAAAAATGGAGTGATATTGTCGGGAAAAAATATAAAAGAACTTTTGGAAAATAAAAAAACGTCGCTTATAACAGGATTTGTTTCGAAAAGAGGCAAAAAATTTGATGCATATCTAGTATTAAATGAAAATTTGTCAGTTTCCTTTGAATTTCCAGAAAAAACTGATCTGATTGTAGGGAAATGCCCAATATGCAATAAAAATGTAATCCAAAATAAGTTGGCATACAGTTGTGAGGCATGGAAAGAGGGTTGTAAATTTACAATATGGAGAAATTTTTCTCACCGAAATATAAGTATAAAAGAGGCAAATGTTCTGCTGAGTGAAGGAGAAACAGATATTTTGGATGGATTTAAAGATAAAGATGGAAATGAATATAGTGCAAAGTTAAAAATTATTGAAAATAAGGTAGAAAAAATACTAAAAGAAGAGTAAATTCAAATTAGATATATTTTAAACTACAGATTTTTGATTTGAATATAGTAAAATTATAGCAAAAAAATTACAAGAAGAAAGGTGATAGGAATGTATAATAAAAATGATAAAAAAATGCTTGAAAAATATTCATCTGCAATAACACTAGGCGACATGGAAATATTTATATTTCCGGAGATAATGTACTCATTAGTATTATCAAATATTATGTCACCATTGTTATGGGAATGGAAAGAAGATGATTGGTTTCGTAAAATAGACAATATGAACCCATATAGAAAGATACTTAGAATAAAGCAGTTTATAATGGATAAATTTGTGTTCAATCTTGATCTGGATACTTGGGGTTTGACTACTAAGAAAAAAGAGTTGGAGAGATTTTCGGAATTTGTGGATACGGATATTTTATCTCAAAGTAATGCGCTTTTTGGATATGAAGGTGATAAGTATTACTTCGACATGGATATACGAAAGCATTTTGGTTTGGATAAATATAATTCTGAAACGATACCATACTGGAAGACCGAGACACTAGAAGCAATGAATGCATTTCAATATAAAACAGGGTATAGGACAGGGGCTGGGGAATGTGTATCGCTGGCGACCCTTTATGCAGCAGCTTTGTTTGTAATAGGAGAGATACCGCTAGAGGACATATATTTACTTGGGACACCGCTTCATTCTCAAAATTTCGTATTGGTAAAAGAAGGGATTATAACAAATAATAGAAGAATTGTCACAAAAAATATGTGGTTTAATGGAACGGAGCTTTCTGCAAAAGCTAGACGTGCTTTACAAAATGAGAGAGTTACTTTGCTTGTAAATAATACAGGATATGTACATACAATGTATAAGGATGCTAGCATTGATCCAGTAGCATACGAGAAATTTGCAAAGACATTACGTGATTTTTTATACACAGATATTGATTTTGAAATATTTGCAAATTTTTTGCGTCAACATGATGAATTACAAAAGTATTTTCAGTTTGAATGTGACTACTTTGGTAATGCACGATATATAAAAGCAGAAGATCTGTATCATTATGAAAATAATAGTCCAATAAAGATAGGACAAAAGAACCAATGCGAGTTAATGAATAATGTAGACGAAGAAGATTTTTATCTAAATCCAATTGAAAAGAGAGTTGCTTTAAATAGATCAAAAAACATATTTAATAAGAAAATCAGTATAAGCAAATCAAAAGATATTGAGGACTTGCAAAAACTGATAGGGATAAGCCCACTAGATTTTGAGGAATTTTTAGAAAAATTAACGCAATTTTGCAGAATCCATCCTCGACTACCAAAATTAGATGAAAAAAATATAATAGGCGAAAAAAAAATAGAGCTAAAAATAGGATGGAGTAGAGAAGAAGTTATCAAATATTTGGAATCTATACGAGGAAAAAATACAATTGCAGACTTAGCATTTTATGCCAATAGAGATTTGGAAAAATCAGAATGGAAACCATTTCTTGTAGCAGCAATTGAGAGAAATCCTGTGATAATAGAGGCTACAAAGGATAAAAATATAACGGAAATATACGATATACTAAATTCCATGGTCAATGAATCAATATATATAGGGGAGAGTAGATTTGCTCAACCTGATGAAGTATGGAATTTTTCGCGTGGTGATGGTTTAGAAAAGGCGATAGCCATGATAAATGTATTGAAAAATAGAAAAATAGATTTTGAATTGAGCCGAGTTGATAGCACTATAAGGGTAAAGGGGGGAAAATTGTATAATTAATTGCACAAAAAAGTAGGTTCATCAGAAATCCTATGCTAAAATGTTAATCACGACAAAAAC
>CAZDNU010000086.1:0-4598 GCA_964506865.1 uncultured Fusobacteriales bacterium
TAGCTGTAATGGAAGACACAATACCAGATGTATTTGAGATAACTGCAAAAACAGATGAAGGAGAGATAATGGCAATACAACATAAAGAATTTCCGGTAATTGGTTTACAGTTTCATCCAGAGTCAATATACACTCCTGAAGGTATGAAGATGATAGAAAACTTTATTAAAATGTAATGTGGAACAAAACTATTTTGATTTGAAATGGTGGTGAAGAGAAATAAGTGAGAATAAAGTAATTAAAGAAAAATCCTTAGAGGACATAAGAAAAAGAATAGACGAGATAGATAAGAAAATAATTGAAATTCTAGGGGAGCGACTCAAATATGTAGAGATGGCTTCACAATATAAGAAAACAAAAGAAAGTGTGAAAGCTCCTGGGAGAGTGAAGTCTATGCTAGCTCAACGAAAGAAGTGGGGGTATGAAAAAGGTTTAGGACTTATATTTATTGAAGATTTATTTACAAGGATAAGTTCTTATTTTATAGACAAGGAAAGAAATAGATGGATTATAGAAAACAAATTTCAGATTGAAAAGTTAGAGATAGAAAAAGTATCAGAAAAAGAATTAGAAGACATATTACTTTTGCAAAAACTAGCATTTCAAAGTGAAGCAATAAAATTTGATGATTTTGATATAAGACCTTTGACGATGACATTGAAAGATACATTAGAAGAATTTGATGAAAAAATATTTTTTAAAGCAGTAATAGACAATAAAATAGTCGGATCAATAAGAGCTTATGTAGAGGCTGAAGTATGTTATATCGAAAAACTAATAGTTCATCCTGATTTTCAGAATTTGGGAGTAGGCAAAAAATTAATTTTATTTACTGAAAGGTATTTTTCGACTTGCAAAAGATATGAGATTTTCACTAGAAAAGGAAGTGAAAAGAATATTCGGATTTATGAAAAATTGGGATACCAAAAGTATAAGGAAGCTCGACACTTAGAGAGTTATGAGATGGTATATTTAGAAAAATATAATTAGTGAGGAGATGAAAAATGATAAGAGATGCAATAAGCAGATTATTAAAAATGGAAAGTCTAACAGAAAAACAGATGATGGACGCAATGAATGATATAATGGAAGGCAAAGGATCAGATATACTTATATCAAGCTTTTTGACGGGACTTCGTATAAAAGGCGAAACTGCTGCAGAGATCACCGGTGGTGCTAAAGTGATGCGAAATAAAGCTGAAAAAATGGATATAAGTGATCTATATACATTGGATACATGTGGAACGGGTGGTGATCGTTCAAATACATTCAATATATCGACTGCAGTATCATTTGTGGCAGCTGCAGCAGGAATTTATGTAGCAAAACATGGAAATAGATCTGTATCTTCTAAAAGTGGGAGTGCTGATGTACTAGAAATATTAGGCGCAAACATCACATTAAATCCAAAACAGGTTGAGAAATGTGTACGAGATATAAATATAGGATTTTTCTTTGCCCCAAGTTTTCATAAAGCAATGAAATATGCAATCAAAACAAGAAAAGAGCTTGGAATAAGGACTATATTTAATATTTTAGGACCATTAACAAATCCTGCACATGCCAATGCACAAGTATTAGGAGTATTTAATCCTGATCTAACAGAAGTGATGGCAGAAGTATTGGATAATCTAGGAGTAGAAAGAGCCTTGGTAGTACATGGCATGGATGGTCTTGATGAAATTAGCTTGGCAGATGAAACTAAAGTCACAGAACTAAAAGATGGTATAATAAAAAGTTATTTTATAACACCGGAACAATTTGGTATAAATAGAGCTGTGAGAAAAGAAGTAGAAGGTGGAGAAAAAGAGGAAAATGCTCAAATAATAAAAGATATATATAGCGGGGTAAAAGGGCCTAAACGAGATATAGTAGTATTGAATGCAGGAGTAGCTTTGTATGTAGGTAAAAAAGCAAATTCTATACAAGAAGGAATTGAAAAGTCGAAAGATTTACTGGATAGTGGGAAAGTCATGGAAAAATTAAATGAATTTGTTGAATATAGTCAAAAACTTGGAAAAGAAAATAAATAAAAAGGGGTGTATCTTATGATTTTGGATAAAATTGTGGCAAAAAAAAGAGAAAACTTGGTGTTGAAAAACTATGAACCTGAAAAAATAAAGTCAGATGCCAAGAATGCGCCGAATAGGGCAAGTTTCTACGATGCAATGGCAAAAGAGGGCCTATCGATAATTGGTGAAGTAAAAAAAGCATCACCTTCAAAGGGAATAATTGTAGAAAGATTTGATCCAATTGCTATAGCAAATCAATATGCAAAATGCGTAGATGCAATATCTGTACTGACAGAAGAACATTTTTTTCATGGAAGCCCGGACTATCTTAGAAAGATAAGTCGAAAAATAGCTTTACCCTTGCTACGAAAAGATTTTATAATAGATGAAGTACAAATATATGAAGCAAAAATTTTGGGAGCAAGTGCAGTGCTTTTAATTGCGGCAATATTGGAAGATGACAAGTTGGCTGAGTATATAGACACAGTTTATGAGCTTGGAATGGATGCACTAGTAGAAGTACATACTGAAGAAGAGCTCAATAGAGTATTGGCAACCAATGCAAAGATAATAGGTATAAATAATAGAAACTTGAAAGATTTTTCTGTAGATCTAAATACAACGGTAAAGTTGGCAAAGTTAATTCCAGATGACAAATTGGTAATAGGTGAAAGCGGAATAAATACAGAAGAAGACATAAAAATATTAAAAGAAAGTGTAGACGGCATTTTAGTAGGAGAAAGCTTTATGCGAACAGATGATATAATAAAAAAAGCTATGAGCTTTAAAGAGGCTTATAAAAAGTAAGGTGGAAATAATGAAAACTAAAATAAAAATATGTGGAATGAGAAGGGTACAGGATATAGAAGTAATTAATCAATATCCTATAAGTTATGTTGGATTTATATTTGCTAAGAGCAAAAGACAAGTCGATGTAGAAAAAGTAAAAAAAATAACAAAGGATTTGCGAAGTGATATAAAAAAAGTAGGAGTATTTGTAAATGAATCAGTTGAAAAAATAAATGAAATAGTTAGAGAGTGTAGCTTGGATATAGTACAACTACATGGAGATGAAACTGATGATGACTGTAAAAATGTAATAGCACCGGTGTGGAAAGTAATATCTGTAAAAGACAAAAAAAGTATAGAAAAAATAAATGACTATAAAAATGCTGTTGGATTTTTATTAGATACATATAGCAAAGATGAACGTGGTGGAACTGGAAAAGTATTTTACTGGGACTGGGTAAAAGGCTTGTCAGACGATAAATTTATCATATTGGCAGGTGGACTTAATCCTGATAATATAGAAAATGCAATAAAAACCGTAAAACCCCAAGTTGTGGATGTTAATTCAGGTGTAGAGAATGATTTGTATAAAGATGCTAGCAAAATTGAAGGGTTATTTTCAAATTTTGCAAAAATAAAGTAGAGGAGGAACAAAATTGCAAAAAGGAAAGTTTGGAGAATTTGGAGGGCAATATGTACCGGAAACATTAATGCCAGCCTTAAAAGAATTAGAAGAAGCATATGAAAAGTATAAAAAAGATGATGAGTTCCAAAAGGAATTTGAATATTATTTAAGAGAATATGTAGGACGAGCAAACCCACTTTATTTTGCAGAAAATGTGAGCAAAATTATAGGAGCAAAAGTATACTTGAAAAGAGAGGATTTGAATCATACGGGAGCACATAAGATTAACAATACAATAGGTCAAATATTGCTGGCAAAAAAAATGGGTAAGAAAAAAGTAATAGCGGAAACAGGGGCTGGACAACATGGAGTGGCTACTGCTACCGTAGCAGCTTTGTTTGGCATGGAATGTACTGTATTTATGGGAGAAGAAGATATCAGAAGACAGTCTTTAAATGTATTTCGTATGAAACTATTGGGGGCAAAAGTAGAGTCGGTAACGTCAGGAACGAAAACCCTAAAAGATGCAATGAATGAAGCAATAAGACACTGGGTAACAAATATAGAAGACACATTTTATATAATAGGAACAGTAGCAGGACCGCATCCATACCCTGAAATGGTAAGAGATTTTCAATCTGTAATAGGAATCGAAACAAAAAAACAGATACTTGCAAAAGAGGGCCGGCTACCAAATTATATTATAGCTTGTGTCGGTGGAGGAAGTAACGCAATGGGTATATTTTATCCATTCAAAGATGATAAAGATGTAAAACTGATAGGAGTAGAAGCAGCTGGACACGGTACTGATACGGATAAACATTGTGCATCTATAGGCAAAGGAAGTATAGGTATATTGCATGGGAACAAAACATATTTACTACAAGATGAAGATGGACAAGTAAGTGAAACACACTCTATATCAGCTGGCTTGGATTACCCTGGAGTAGGTCCGGAGCATTCATATTTTCATAGTATTGGACGAGCGGAATATGTATGTATAGATGACAAGGAAGCACTGGATGGATTTAAATTTTTGACAAGAGCAGAGGGAATAATACCTGCGTTGGAAAGCTCACATGCGGTGGGGCATCTTTTGAAATTAAAAGGAAAGCTAAAAGAAGATGACATTGTAGTAGTAAATGTATCAGGTAGAGGAGATAAGGATATGA
>CAZDNU010000087.1:0-15131 GCA_964506865.1 uncultured Fusobacteriales bacterium
AGAAGATACACTTCAGTTGACAGCAACAGCTACTTACTCAGATGGAAGCACACAAGATGTTACAAGCGAAGCAACATGGACTAGCTCAAGTGATGCAGCTACAGTGTCTACTGGTACAGTAACTGGTAGCACAGAAGGCACATCAAGTATTACAGCTACGTACGAAGGTAAAGAAGAAAGTGTGACTATAAGTGTAGTAGATAATAGTTTTGATGGAACGATACTTTATGTAAAAGCAGATACAGCACCAAGCATATGGGCATGGGAAACTGACGGTGTAGCCATTACAGACGAAATGGGATATACTTGGAATGACCAACCTACTATGGAAACGGTTTCTGATACTGAAATGAATGATCCTAGCGGATGGTTTAAACTTGAAATAGCAGCAGAATACTTAACAGGTGAAAATATTGTAATGATATTGAATCAAGGTAGTGAGATAGAAAGAGGATCGGGTAATACAGGTTGGTATGATGATGGTACATGGTCTGACGCGGATCCAACAACTCCAGTAGGACCTACAAAACCAAGTGTATCTATATCACCTGCAGGTGGAACTAAAAAAGGAACAGAAACAATAACTATCACTATAGACGGGGATGACATAACAAGTGAAGAAGCTACATTTGCAGGATCAACAGTAAGCCTTACATTACCAACTACTACAATAACTTTATCTGATTATATAACTACAGATAAAGGCACTGGAACATTAAATGTAAGTGCAACAAATTCAGAAGGAACAACTACGAAGACAGCAGACTTCACAAGAGATGACAATCCTGTAGTAGTAGAAGGAGAGTTTACTTGGGACAATGCAAATATCTATTTTGTAATGACAGATAGATTCTACAATGGAGATACAAGTAATGACCACTCTTATGGCAGAAGAAATGATTATTCTGGAGACAATGCAGTAATAGGGACTTTCCATGGTGGAGATATTAAAGGTATGACAGATAAAATTGATTACTTAGATGAAATTGGAGTAAATGCAATATGGTTAACAGGACCATTTGAACAAATGCACGGATGGGTAGGAGGCGCTGAAGATGGCAACTTCCCTCACTATGGATATCACGGATATTATACAATGGACCATACGATGATAGATAAGAATATGGGAACAGTTGAAGAATTTAGAACGTTGGTAACAGAAGCACACAGTCGAGGTATAAGAGTAATTCTTGATATAGTTTTAAACCATCCAGGATATGCAAGTATCTTTGATATGATAGAATACGGATTTGGTGGAGTAGATAAATCAATGGAAGAAGCTAGAGCTCTTACATATAATACAGGTGGATGGCATGGATTTCATGACTATATAGACTATGAAAATGCATCAGCATGGACAGGTTTCTGGGGAAAAGATTGGGTTAGAATTGGAGTACCAGGATATGATTTTGAAGGAACTTCGCAGGAAGATGAAATTAAAGGAACTTTGGATAACTTACCAGACTTTAAAACAGATAGTACACAAAGCACAGGGTTACCTCCATTGTTACAAACGAAATGGTCACAAGAAGGAAGCTCTTATGACGCATGGAGAATTCCTACAGCAAATAGTTTAAGAACAGACTTAGGTGTGGCACCAGCAGATTATGTGGTAAAATGGCTTGCTGCTTGGGTAGAAGAGTTTGGAATAGATGGATTTAGAGCAGATACCACAAAACATGTGGATATACATAGATGGAAAGAATTGAAAGATGCTTCAAATATAGCCTTGGCTAACTGGAGAAATAGCGACAGAAGTAATGGAGATCCAGCAAAAGATTGGGATGAAGATTTCTGGATGACAGGAGAACATTGGAACTGGCCATCAGCAGGCAGTCATCCACAAGGTGATTATTTCAGCAATGGATTTGATAGCATGATAGACTTTGGCTACAAAGGTTCTGTGCCTTTAGATGCAAGCTCTATGGGTGGAAAATGGTCAGCTTATGCAGAATACGGAGGACAACACTTACCTTATATTTCATCACATGATACAGGAGCGGTGTTCTACAATGGAGAGACAAATAGACAGATATCAGCAGGAACAGCATTATTATTAAATCCTGGACCAGTACAAACTTACTATGGTGATGAGATAGGAAGAGAGAATGGAGCGAATGGTGGAGATCCTAACCAAGGTTCGAGATCAGCCTTCCAATGGGATAAAGTCGGAAATGATATAAATGAACACTGGTCAAAAATAGGAACATTTAGAAAAAATAATCCAGCAGTAGGAGCAGGAACTCAAACTGATTTAGGAGAAGATACTTATGGAAGAGTATGGAACGACAATAAAGTAGTAATCAAAGTTGGAGCGAATGGCTCTACATCAGTAAATGTATCTGGTATATTTAATGATGGAGATCAAGTAAGAAACGCTTACAATGGTGAAGAAGGAACAGTATCTGGTGGAACAGTAACATTTACTGGAGAAAATGGAGTAATATTAGTAGAAGCAATGTAATTTATTCCTAAAAATAAAGATAAATAATAAAATAGTAATTTGTAGAGATGCGAGCAATCGTGTCTCTACTTTTTTTGATGATAGGTCCTGTAATGCTTAATGCCAAAAAAAATAAGATTAAACCCAATAATTGCTTGAAAGTAAATAAAAAATAATGTATAATATAAACTAATAGAAAGTCAATAATTAATATAGGAGATTAAAATGCTAAAAATCACTTTTAATAAAATTAGACCGTCACAGATTTTATTGTTATCCTTTTTACTTATAATAGTAGCAGGGACGATCTTGCTGAGATTACCATTTGCGACTCAATCAGGGCAAAATGTAGATTGGTTGACTGCAGCATTCACATCGACATCTGCAGTAGCAGTAACAGGACTGTCAGTGGTTGATATAAGCAAAGTATTTTCGAGTTTTGGACAGATAGTGATATTGGTATTGATACAACTTGGCGGATTAGGGATAATGACATTTTCATCTGTTATTATGATACTTATAGGTCGGAAAATCACTTACCATGAAAAACGAATCTTGCAAGAAGACTTAAATCAAGATAAGCTAGACGGAATTGTAACTTTTATAGAAAGAATGATAAAAATTGTATTCTCTATAGAATTAATAGGAGCACTACTCCTTACAATAAGATTTTCACAAGATATGAAATTTGGTAAGGCAGTCTACTTTGCTGTATTTCACTCGGTTTCTGCTTTTTGTAATGCAGGATTTTCATTGTATTCGGATAGTCTGGTATCGTATTCAGACAGTATAATGATAAATGCGGTAATATCTGCTCTAATAATATTTGGAGGTATAGGATTTGCCGTATTATCTAGTTTTTTGTTGTTAATAAAAGAAGGAAGAAACGAGTTTAATTTAACCTCGAAGGTAGCTGTAAAAGTTAGCATTTATCTTTTAATAACCGGAACAATACTCATACTAATATCGGAGTATAACAATCCGAATACGCTAAAAGAATTAAATACATTTGAAAAAATACTAGCATCTTTTTTTCAAAGTGTAACTACTCGTACAGCTGGCTTTAATACAATTTCGATTGGTGGACTTATGCCGGCTACAAAATATCTATTTTTAATATTAATGTTTGTAGGAGCATCTCCAGGATCTGCTGGTGGTGGAGTAAAAACTACAACTTTTGGAGTTATTATATATTCGGTAATAGCGATTATAAAAAATAAAAAAGATGTAACTATAATAAATCGGCGAATATCATGGCACATAATTAACAGAGCAATAGCCTTATTAGCTGTTTCACTTTTATATTTATCAATTTCAATATTTTTGATATTGATAATAGAGCAGGATAATATTTTAGATGTTATTTTTGAGATGGTATCAGCGTTTGGTACGGTAGGACTTTCTACTGGCATTACATCATCGCTAAAGCCTGGCTCGCAAGTGATAGTTATAATAACAATGTTTATAGGAAGGGTAGGCCCACTTGTGGTAGCACTAGCTTTGGGGGAAAATCTAAAAGTTGCAAAATATAGATATCCAAGAGAAAATATACTTGTAGGTTAGGAGGAAAAAATGAGACAATTTCTTGTAGTGGGTTTAGGGAGATTTGGAAGAAGTATAGCAGAAACATTATATAAGCATAACGAAACATTATTGGCTATGGATAAAGATGAGGATTTGGTACAGGATGCTATAAACAATAATATACTAGATAATGCAATCGTAGTAGATGCCACAGATAGTTCTACTCTCAAAAATCTGGGAATACATAACTTTGATGTGGCTTTTGTATGTATAGGTACGGATATACAAGCGAGTATATTAATTGCCCTTACGCTAAAGGAAATAGGGGTAAGAAAAGTAATAGCAAAAGCACTAACAGAATCTCATGGTAAAGTACTACAAAAGATTGGAGTAGACGAGATAGTATATCCAGAAACATATATGGGAAAAAGAATGGCAATGCGAGAGATAGAACCAAATATGATAGAACATATAAAATTTTCAGATGACCATATTTTATTAGAGCTAAAAACTCCCAGGAGTTTTGTTGGCAAGAGTCTTTTAGAATTAGATTTAAGAAAAAAATTTCAAATAAATGTTATTGGAGTTAAAAACAAGGATGGCAATGTATTAATAAGCCCAGGACCCGAAACTAAAATAGATGAAGGGGATACGTTGGTAGTGATTACTGATAATAGTACAGCGAAAAAGCTAAGAGAGCTTGATTAAGGAGGAAACAAAGTGTTTGATTATGATGTAATAGTTATAGGAGCAGGTCATGCAGGATGTGAAGCAGCACTTGCATGCGCTAGATTGGGTAACAAGACAGCTATATTCACAATTACGTTAGATAATATAGGCGTGATGTCCTGCAATCCATCAATAGGCGGACCAGCCAAGAGCCATCTAGTAAAGGAGATTGATGCACTAGGTGGAGAAATGGCAAGAAATATCGATAAGACATTCTTGCAGTTGCGTATACTAAATACTAAAAAAGGACCTGCGGTACGTTCTTTGAGAGCTCAAGCAGACAAGAAACTCTATCATATGGAAATGAAAAAAGTAATAGAAAACACTAAAAATCTTGACTCTATACAAGGTATGGTTACGGAGATATTAATTGATGAAGATAAAAAAGTAAAAGGTATAAAAACAAAAGTAGGAGTAGAATATAATTCAAAAGCAGTAATAATAGCCACTGGTACTTTTATGAGAGGGCTGATACATGTAGGAGACAGAACCTATCGAGGTGGTAGAATGGGAGAATTACCATCGGATGACTTACCTGAATCACTAGAGAAAATAGGGCTTAACTTGGGGAGGTTCAAAACAGGAACACCTGCAAGAATAGATGCACGGTCATTAAATTATGAAATGCTTGAAGAACAAAAAGGTGACACAGAACAAATTTATAAATTTTCTGCTAGGACAAAAGATGAAGAGATTAAAGGCAAGCAGCAATTATCTTGTTATATGGCATATACAAACCAAGTGGTACATGATTTTGTGCTAGACAACCTAGATAGATCACCTTTATTTAATGGGAGTATAAACGGAACAGGACCGAGATACTGTCCGTCTATTGAAGATAAAATAGTAAGATACCAGGAAAAACCAAGACATCATCTGTTTTTGGAGCCGGAAGGCTATGACACTAATGAGATCTACATTAATGGATTGTCTACTAGTTTGCCACCTGATATACAGTACTCTATGTTAAACAATATAAGTGGTTTGGAAAAAGCAAAAATTATGAGATACGGGTATGCAATAGAATATGACTATGTGATACCAGAAGAGTTGAAGTTTACACTGGAAACTAAAAAAATTGACGGTTTATTTTTAGCAGGACAGATAAATGGTACTTCTGGTTATGAAGAGGCTGCTGCTCAAGGACTTGTAGCTGGAATAAATGCAAACCAAAAATTAAAAAACAAAGAGCAAATAGTACTAGATCGAGCAGACTCATATATAGGGACGCTAATTGATGATTTGGTAACTAAAGGTACAAACGAACCTTATCGAATGTTTACAGCGAGATCTGAGTATAGATTGACTTTGCGTGAAGATAACGCAGATCTTCGTTTGGCAAAATTAGGATACGAAATAGGTCTCTTACCGGAATGTTTATATATCAATGTAGAAAAAAAGCGAAAAAACGTGAAAGAAACAATAGATAAACTGAAAAATATAAGTGTAGGATCTTCAAATGATAGATTATGCAAAGTATTTGCTAAATATAAAGAGCCAGAATTAAAAAGTGGCGTGAAATTGATAGATTTAATAAAAAGACCAAAGTTTACTTACGAAGATATAGCATATATTTCAGAAGAAATTCCTCGTTTTGAAAAAGAAACGGAATATCAGATAGAAGTCCAAGCAAAATATGAAGGATATATAGCAAAACAATCAAAACTTATAGCAAAACATAAGCAGCTTGAAAATAAAACAATACCTTTGGAATTTGACTATTCTGTAATAAGAGGCTTAACAAAAGAAGCTATAGAGAAATTAAAAAATATAAGGCCACTTAATATTGGGCAAGCTTCAAGGATATCAGGAATATCTCCAGCTGACATAAATGTACTTATTATGTATTTGGACGGAAAAATAAAAATAGAAAAATAATATGTAAAAATTCAGATGGGAGCTATATTAATGAGAGAGAAATTAGATGAATTGCTAAAAGACAGCGATATTGTGATTAGTGAAGATCAATATGAAAAGTTGAAAATATATTTTGACTATTTAAAAGAGAAAAATAAACATATAAATTTAACTGCAATTAGAGACGATGAAGGAATAATAGAGAAGCATTTTTGGGATTCTATTATTTTGATGAAATATATAAAAAAAGATTTTGAAAATGCAATTGATATTGGCACAGGAGCTGGATTTCCAGGAATGGTATTGGCGATACTAAATCCAAAAGCAAAATTTACACTTTTGGATTCAGTGGGAAAAAAAGTAAAGTTTTTAGAGGAATTAGCTACTTTGTTAAGAATAGATAATGTAGAAATGGTAAGTGAACGCTCAGAAGACTTTGTAAGAAAAGGACAAAGAGAACAATATGATTTGGCATTATGCCGGGGAGTAGCAGAATTAAGGATTATATTTGAGTATACTTTGCCATTTTTAAAAGTCGGAGGAAAATTTTATCCACAAAAATTGAAATACAAACAGGAATTAAAAGATGCAGACAATGCCTTGAAGGTGTTAGGTGCTAGTGTAAACAACATATATGAGTTTTGTCTACCGGTAACAAAGGATCCTAGAGTATTGTTGGAAATAGAAAAAAATATACCAACAAACAAAAAGTATCCTAGAAAAACCGGAACACCTAAGAAAAAACCATTATAAGAAAGTATAGAGGTGGAATTATGTCTATAATAAGTATAGTAAATCAAAAAGGTGGAGTCGGAAAAACAACAAGCGCAGTTAATATATCAAGTTATCTTGCATTAGAAGGAAAAAAAGTACTCCTGATTGATTTGGATCCTCAAGGAAATGCAAGTACGGGGATAGGACTTGACAAATTAGCCTTAGAAAACTCAATCTATAATGTAATTGTAGAAGATCAAAATATAGATGAAGCTATTGTAGAAAAGGTATCAGATAATCTTGACGTATTACCGGCAAAAATTGATCTGGCAGGAGCAGAAGTAGAATTAGTAGGTAAAATGTCGAGAGAAAACAGATTGAAAAAAAGTATAAATAAAATCAAGGATCGATATGATGTCATAATAATAGATTGTCCACCATCACTAGGACTTTTGACAATAAATGCATTGACAGCTTCAAATAAAATAATAATACCAATACAATGTGAATTCTATGCATTAGAAGGGCTTTCACAACTCTTAAATACAGTCGAATTAGTAAAAAAAGAATTAAACTATGACTTGGAAGTGGCTGGCATATTATTAACTATGTATGATTCAAGATTGAAATTATCAGAAGAAGTAGTAGATGAAATTCGAAAATATTTTCAAGATAGAGTATTTAAAACCATGATTCCAAGAAATATAAAACTGAGCGAAGCTCCTGGATATGGTCAGTCAATAGATAAATATGCTAAAAATTCAAAAGGTGCCCTAGCTTACAAAAATGTTGTAAAGGAAGTGATTGATAGTGGACTCGCATAAGAGAAGGCTTGGGAAAGGTTTAGAAGCGCTGATTCCAAATAGTGAGGAAAAGACTTATGTATTAGAGTTGGATATGTCTAAAATACAAAGAAATCCTTTACAGCCAAGGAAAAAATTTGATGATACAAAAATAGAAGAGCTATCAAAATCTATTGAAGAAAATGGAATTATACAACCAATAATAGTCAGAAAAGTAGGAACAAAATATGAAATAATAGCTGGAGAGAGAAGGTTTAGAGCAGCCCAAAAACTTGAATTAAAAAAAGTGCCAGTAATAGTAAAAGATGCAGCAGAGGATAAAAGTCTAGAATTGGCAGTAATAGAAAATATACAACGAGAGGATTTAAATCCTGTAGAAGAAGGAGAAGCATACAAATTGCTTATTGATAAATATGCATATACTCAAGAAAGACTAGCAAATAAATTAGGGAAAAAAAGAAGTACAATAACCAATAAACTAAGGATACTGAAGTTGCCGTTAGAGATAAAAAATTCTATAAAAAATGGCGATATATCTTCAGGACATGCGAGGGCTATATTATCAATCAAAGATGAAAAAGAGCAAAATATAGTCGCAAAGCAGATATGTGAAGAAAATCTAACTGTGCGCGAAGTAGAAACTATTGCAAAAACAAAAAAACAAGTTATAAAAAAGGAAACTAATGTTAATAAAAGAATAGAATTATTAGAGACAGAAAAAAAGCTATGTGATTTTCTAGGTACTAAAGTAAAGATAAAAGAATGTAAAAATCAAAAAGGAAAAGTAGAAATAGAGTTCTATTCAGAAGGAGACTTAGAAAGGATAATAGAAACTATTGGGATGAATGAATAATAAGGGGAGTTGCAGATATGAGTCAAAATAGTGAACAAATCAAAAAAGTATTAGCTACATTAGAAGATATACCTACACTTCCTATGGTTATAAACAAACTGATGGAGCTACTGGAAAACCCAAGGAGTACTGCGAAAGATATAAATGATGTAATAAAAACTGATCAAGCACTAACAGCCAAAACTCTTAAATTAGTAAATTCGGCGTATTATGGGTTTCCGAGAAGGATAGGTACAGTAACTGATGCAGTAGTAATATTAGGATTTAATACAGTAAGAAGCTTAGCACTTAGCGCTACAGTGTGCAAGATGTTTTCTGGAGGGAAAAGTGAATTTTTTAATAGAGGAGCTTTGTGGGAGCACTCTATAGCAGTAGCTTTTGCGTCTAGAATAATAGCAAAGAAGGTAAAATATGCGGAACCAGAAGAGGCATTTGTAGCAGGCTTACTTCATGATATAGCAAAGATTATAGAGGATCAGTACTTTCATGAAGAATTTATAGAGGCAGTGGTGCTTTCAAAAGAAAAAAAATTATCCTTGATTGATGCAGAACGCGAAGCAGTAGGCATGGACCATTCGCTTATTGGACGCCGTATAGCAGATAAATGGAATCTGCCGTTTAAAGTGACCAAAGTAATAGGGTATCATCATCAACCTGAATTTGGTGGAACCGGCGATGAAAAACTACTTATTTCCATAGTTCATATTGCTGATTCCATTGTAAAGATAAGAAAAATAGGAAATAGTGGAAATTATGGTCCGGTAACCTTAAATAAAGCTGCTGTTACTGCATTAAAAGTGAGCAAGCAAGATTTAGCAGATACCGTACAAAAACTGTTAGTGGAGATGAAAAAAGCATCAGACTTTTTAAAAATAGTAAAAGAATAGAGGTAATTATATGAAGTTTTTTTTAGGTGCAATATTTTATTTTGCAATGTTATTGCAGATATATTCATATGAAAGTTTGGGGAAAAATTATCTGGAAAACAGTGAGAATTTTTCAGATGCTAAGGGCATTTTTTATGATGAAAAAAATTACTATATATCAGATTATAAACAAGGCAAAGTAATAATATATGATAAAAATCTAAAAAAAAATACTATAATTGAAAATTTAGAAAAACCTTCTCATATGCACGTAAATAAAGATAAAATATATATTTCGCAACATGGCAATGACTCTGTTGCTATTTTTGATTTGAAAGGGAAAAAGATAAAAGAATTTGGAGGCAAGGGGCTTGTAGAGAAAAAATTTAATCATCCTGGATTTATTTTTCGATATGAGAACAAATTGATGATTTTAGATGAGTATAATTACAGAATACAGGTTTTAGATATGAATTTAGAATTTTTATACGAAATATTGCTACCAAAATTTGATTATATCTATCAACCAAGATATAAATTAAACTACAAAGTATTTAAAACAGAGACTGGTTTCAATGTATTAGATAGTTATAATAAAAAGGTATATATGTATGAAGGGTACAAACTAAGAGAAACGTTAGATATATCTTATGTAAAAGATCCAATAGATATATTTATTCACAAAGGGGAAGTCTATATACTTGACAATTATGATTTTTCTATTTTTGACAGTACTACAAAAAAATCTGAAAATTTACATGAAGAATCTAGCGTTGAGCTTATCAAAATAAGACAAATACATTATACAAAGGGGTTATTATATTATATAAAAGAAAATAAAATGTATAAATATAATTTAGAAAACAAATCTTTTGAAATGTTGAAAGACTTGACATATATAGAAAAGGGAGATCATGGTAAACCTATCGCGCTAGCTATAAATAGTAAAGGAGATACATATATAGTAGATGAAAAGTTGGAAAAAGTAATAGTATATGATAGAGAAAATAAATATCTCACAGAGTATAGAGATATAGGATATAAACCTAATGATATATATATTGATTCATTTGATAATGTATATTTGAGCATTGCAGGAGAAAACAAAATAAAAAAATATGATAAAAAGTGGAATATATTATATGGATTTGGGGGTTATGAGAAATTTCCTTCAAACTTTTCAAAGCATTATGGTGAAATAATAGATGTAGAAAAAAGTAAATACGACTATATTGACAAGCATGTGTATGATTTGAAGATAACACTGGATAATAATGGATATATATATGTCCTGGACTCTAAAGATATGAAAATAAAAAAATATGATCCATTTTTTTATAAGATAAGCGAATATGGAGAAAGAGCAAGTATGGCAAATGTAATAAAAGAAAATTATAATAATAAATTTTCGTGGAATGAAGTAAATAAAGATAACTTGAAAGATATATTTTTTTATAAGGATAAGATATACGTATTGGATTCATATGTAGGAAAAATAATGGTATTTTCAGGTGGCAAACTGGAAAAAGAATTTTCAGATAATTTTTTAAAACAAAGTCTAAGCAGTATATATATCAAAGATGATAAAATAGCATTGACAGATAGCAAAAGTTTCAAAATACTTATATATACCATGGAATTTGAAAAATCAAATGAGATATCGTTACTAGACGAGGGGTATGCACCAGAATATATATATGGAAAATGGGTAATATGTAAGCGAACAAGCTTGAATTATCAGGATTACTATAAAATAATTGATATTGGAGATTATTTAAATGATAAAAGTGAGTAATTTAAAAGTTTCATTTGGAGAGAAACAAATATTAAATGATGTGAGCCTCGATATAAATGAAAAGGAAATATATGTCATATTAGGGCCTTCTGGATGCGGTAAAAGCTTATTATTGAGAAACATAATAGGCTTAATGCGACCTAATGAAGGAGAAATAATCTTTGATGATGTAAAACTATTGGAAGCCAATAAGTTAGAAATTCAAAAGGTTAGAAAAAAATGTGGTTTTTTGTTTCAACATTCAGCTTTATTTGATTCTTTGACAATAGAGGAAAACTTAGAATTTCCGCTATTGCAGCATACTAATCTAAAAATAGATGAAATGAAAGAGCGAGTAAATGAAAAATTAAAAATGGTAGGTTTAGAAGGCGTAAATGATAAAAAACCTTCGGAATTGTCAGGCGGGATGCAAAAAAGAGTAGCGTTGGCAAGAAGTATTATAATGGAGCCAAAGTATATATTTTATGACGAGCCTACAACCGGCTTGGATCCGATTATGTCAAGGATAATAGATGATCTTATTGTTGATCTAAACAAAAGTTTATCAGCAACGTCAATAGTGGTTACGCATGATATGAAGACAGCTTTTCAAATCGCAGACCGAATAGCATTGATATATAATGGAAAAAAGGTTATAGAGGGAACAAAAGAGGAGTTGAAAAAAGCAAACAATCCTTATTTAAACCAGTTTATTGAAGGAGATAGAAGTGGACCAATAAATTTATAGTGATATGGAGTGAAAAAAATGGGGAGAACAAAAGAATTATTAGTTGGAATTTTTATAATATTTGCAATAGTAGTATTAATTTTATCATTGTTTTTTTTAGGTAAGATAGAATTAAGAAGAGATAATTATGTAATAAAAGTAGAATTTGATACGGTAAATAATTTGGAAATTGGCACACCAGTAATGCTAAGCGGAGTAAAAGTAGGGAAAGTAAAAAAAATATATTTAAATACCAACAAAGTAATAGTAGATATGTATATAAACCAAAATATAAAAATAAGAAAGGGCGCTAAAGTATCAATAGTATTGAAAGGGATAATAGGAGAACAACTAGTAAGTATATACAACCCAGTGGATGATACAAAAGGATATTACCAAGATGGAGATAGATTCGTGGGTGAAAATCCTGTAGATTTAAATACTATGGTGGCCAAAAGTTATGATATCATGAATTCGGTACAGACGCTAAGTGATAAAGTTGATGACATGATGAGTGACAATAGCACAAAAGAGATAATGGGAAATATGAAAGATGCCAGTGAAAAATTAAATGTTCTTCTGGATAAAACAAGTGAAACTATTGAAAAAACAAATAAAGTTCTGGATAAAAGTGCAAGATTACTAGATAAAAGTCAAGATGGAGTAGAAAAATCACTAAAAAATATAAATACTTTAATAAGTACTACTCAAAATTTCGTACAAAAAACTGAAAAGTTACTAGAAGCAAAAGACAAGGAAATAAGCCAAATTCTTGCAGATACCAGCCTTGTGATAAGAGATATAAAAGATATAACCAGTACAGGAAAAGATAGCACAGAGCAAACACTGGATAATTTTTTGAAACTTAGTCAAAATCTAAAAGAGATAGCAGAAAAGATCGATCAAGAAAAATTGAAAACCGTGCAAGAAGACATGCTGGAAATAACGAGTGAGATAAAACTTATGATTTCAAGTACAAAAGATGCGTTTGGCGAAAATAATTCTAAAAAATTGGCAAATACAATAAAAAATACCGAAGAGATAAGCCAAAACTTAAAAGAGATATTGGATAATGATTTTCAGGTAGTACCTGAAATAGAAGTTGATAGTGATGATGATTTTTATATGAATCTAAATGCGAGATTTGATAATAGAAATAGCAATTATTATATGGAAATAGGTAGTGACAATATTAATGATGATTATGGACAAGCAAACTTACTTTTTGGTTTGACAGAAAACAGAAATGACTTTTCTGCAGGTATTATAAAGGGAAAAGCTGGATTTAGGTATCAACATAACTTTAATAAACATTATACAGGTTGGGCAAAGTATTATGACTTTGATAAAAGCAATATATTGCTAAATTTAGAGTATAATTTAGATGATTCTAAAATTTTTATGCGATATAAAATTGAGGATATGTTTTATTTGGGAGCTGGATATAGATTTTAGGAAGGGATAACAATGACAATTTCAAAAAAGAAAAAAAAGTTTTTTATACTGCTGCTTATTGTTGTTTTGTCATTTTATGTGATATTGCGAATTAATTTTCATAGTATTGTGAAAAAAACTTTATATAATAACTTAAATATAGAAACAGATTTTAAAAGTATAAATTTTATGAATTTTGGAAAACTAAAACTAAAAAAAGTTGTAATCAAAAGTAAGTCAGGAGAAGAATTGGTAAAAGCTCGTGAGGTAATAATTGACTACAATCTAAGTGATTTGAAACATATAAATAGCATAGTAGCGAAAAATGCTGTAATTAATATAAGATTATATGATAACAGGAAAAAAGTAAGTATTGTAGATCCGTTTATCAATCTCGGTAAAGGTCCAAAAAGTACAGAAGATAAAGGGAAAAAGAAAGTCCGACTTGATATGATTTTAGCAGTGGACAGTACACTAAACTATATCGACGAGACATTTGAAGACCCCGTGATAAAGCAACTAAAAAGTGTAGATGGAGCAGTATTATTTGATGAAAACAACAATATAGAGATAAAAGCAAACGGTACTAGCAAACAAGAACGTTATGAATTTAAATTGACAAAGAATAAAGGTGAGAATTTAAATTTCGAATTAAATGCAGTAGAAGTGAATATTGATAACAATATAATGCAGTATGCATATAGAAAAGAGGACTTATCTTTTGAAAAAGGACGAGCAGACGTAACAATACAATTAACTGATAATGGTATAGAAGGAATTTGTGATTTTAGAGGTGTCAAAATTGATTATCAGGACCTAAAAAATCCTATAGAACATATAAACGGAAATGCAGTGATCAATACGAAAAATGTAGAAGTAAATGCTACAGGCTTAGTACAAAAAAATAAAGTAGGGTTTCAATTAAATTATGATACGGCCAAGCAAGATTTGCATATAAAAATAGATACAAAAAATTTAAATTACAAAGTGTTTGAAAATTATAAAATATTGGAAAAATTAGAGTTTCCTGTGAAAGGCATGATACAAAATGCAGAGCTTAATTTGAACTATGATGTAGCAGAAAATAAATTTAGTATAGGAATAGTAGCGAACACAGATAGATTATTTATAAACGGATACGAATTGAATAATATAAATGCTGCAGTAAGTTATATAGACGATGAATGGAAAATCAAAAAGATCCAATTTGAGCATGATGAAGAAATAAATGAAAATATAAATGTAAAAGGAAAAACTTTTTTAAATGGGACATTTTCTAAAGGTGAATTTAATGGAAAGTTTATATTAAGTGATCAAAAGTCAAATCTAGATATTGATAAACTTTATGGTGAAATAAATTTTAGTAGCTTAGGCAAAGCATTGAAGGTAAAAATATATAATAAAGAT
>CAZDNU010000088.1:0-1541 GCA_964506865.1 uncultured Fusobacteriales bacterium
ATTTTGTAAGTCAATACCTGTGTGCTGTCTGCTTGTTCTACAGGGGTCGTGCTAAACGTAACCATATTTGCATCTATATCTTTTATTTTTAAACTTGATGCATATTTAGCTCCATTCCCAAGTATCTCTACAACTGTAAAATCAGAAACATTTAAGTTGCTTTCTGCTCTATTCATTGCAACTGTAAATTCTCCATTTGCTACACTTTCTACTGATTTTACATACAGTTCATCATTTTCTCCAGGCACTGCCACTATATTTGACCCAAAGTATATTTTGCTTCCACTTACAGATCTAGGTTTATACAATGTCCCCGCTTCCAACAAATCCATCATTGTTACTTTTGCTGATATCCCATCACTAGATACCTCTGTGATAAGTCCAGCATATACCAATTCCGGAACTGAATTTGCTTTCACTAACTCTACTCTATCACCTTTTATTCCTGTCCCATAGTTGTCTACAAATGGTTCTTTTAAAAATATTGTAAACTGACTTACTGTAACTGTTTCTGAAGGAATCTCGTCCACAATAGCTTTTGCATTTCTATTCCCTGCTGTCCCTCCTGTATTTTCTACCGCCATAGACGCGTCTATTGAAGGAGAGTATCCAGCTTGAGCTGTATCGATTATGCTTATATAATCCAACAATTCTTTTGAATTATCACTATAGACTACGTATACCACGCCATCCTCTACCGCTGCTTCCACTCTGCTATAAAGCTCTGTTTCCTCATCTGCTGTAAGCCCTGCCAAATCAGAAACACTATATGCATACAAAACTTTACTCATATTTTCTTCCATTATTAAGTAAATTCCGTCTTCTAAAACATATCTCTCCGCTGCTTTTTTGCTTACACCTACATAGTCTTTCGCATCATCAATAACTTTTTTTAGTTGGGTAGCATAGACACCTTCTTTGTCTTCTCCATCATCGCCACCAGCACTTGCACTTATACAACCTGCCATACCAACCAAAACCATAACCAACACCAATAAGTTCAATAAGAACTTTTTCATTCAAAAAACACCTCCTGTTAGTTTAACGGTTTATACCGTTCGTTAATCTTTTCCCTTTTCTGTTCATTTTTTAACCTTTTTATATCATTTCGATATAGTATTTTTCTCTATCCACCACCTTGTACATCTTCTACATTATAGATTATACCTCATAATCCTTTATTTGTCAAGGGTTTGCGCCTTTTTTCCTTTCTGTTTGCTTTCAAAACCAACCCAATAGTTACAGTGTTCCTTTTTCAGAAAAAATGTACTTTTTTTACAATAGTGTTTTTTTTTGATTTTTTTTTGATTTTTTTTGAGTATTTTTTCATCATTTTTTATTTTTTAAGCTTTTTTTTTATGATTTTTTTATTTTTATTCAAAATAGTACTATTTCAGATTTTCTTTTCGAAAATTAACATAGAAAAAACTTTCGCTAATTTTAGTCAATTTTTACTAAAATAAGGAAAGTTTTTTCTATAATATTTCTTTTATAAATATTGTCTTTTCTTTTCCTAAATCAATATCTTTTGCTTTTTTTAG
>CAZDNU010000089.1:0-5551 GCA_964506865.1 uncultured Fusobacteriales bacterium
ATTCCCTTTATTTTGTTCACTGGAAAATTATATAATTAATTGCAAAAAAATAGGTTCAGAAGGTCTTTCATGCTAAAATGTCAATAGTTAGTTACAAAACTCTGCAACCATTGTTTTACATAAACTATCTATTTATTAAATCTTTCCTGCAATTGGGAATCTTCTGCTAAGTCTATGTTAAAATTTATAAATGAGGTGATCTTATGTTAGCGCTTGTTCCTATATCTTCTGAAATAGAAAAACTATACCAACATTCAAAACAATTAAGTTTGGATCTAATAAAAAAACTTAATTATAATAATACATTTGATGTGAATTCTGGGACTGATCTTGCTAAATTACAAGAAAAATATGACTATGTTTTTATAAAAGAAGGCGTTTGTAAACTCTACTCCAATAATAAATTATTGCGATTTTATTCAAATAATGATATTATTTCACTAAAATATATTCCAAGCAATTTAAAATTTCTTACTGAATTTTCTGTATCACTTATCGGGTTTAACTATAATGAGAGTTTTTCTAAGGAATTAACAAATATTTTAGTTATTTCAGATAAAATAAATTTATTTTTACTTTCATCCTATGTTCCAAGTGGAGAAAATTCTGATATTGAACTAAAAACATTTTCCTCAGGCGAAAAAATTATACTCGAAGGAGATAATCCTGATTTGATTTATGAGATGATATCAGGGAAAGCAGACGTATTAAAAAAAGACATAAAACTTGGTACAATATCTTCTGGCGAGATTTTTGGTGAAATAAGTTTTTTAACCGATACAAATCGTAGCGCTACTGTTATAGCAAAAACACGCTGTGAAGTTTTAATTATAAAAAAATCAACATTTGACATCTTTATCAAAGAAAAACCGCAATTTTTATTTAAACTATCCAAAACTCTTGCAAAACGAGTAATCAATTTAAATAATAAAGTTATCTTTTAAATAGTAACATTCAAATCAGTTACCTAAAGAAAAAGCTAATAAGTACCGATATATATTATATATACACTTTGTATTCTTTAGGAGGGATAAAAATGGAAAATAATCCACGCTATTTGTTTGATACTGTGAGTAAAATTGCATATTCTATGCTGACTTCCAGTCAACTAATTCACGGAAAAGAGAAGCCTATTGATTTGCAAACTTTTCAGAATATTTTGATACAACAAGTTATAGTAGACAAAGACAATATAAAACAAGTCTCGAATACTAAATATTTATCTACTAACAAAAATGAACTTACACTTCTTATAAATAAATTTATTAATGATGCCCACCACTTAGGTATAGTCTACAAATATGGTCTTATCTCCTTTGATAGATATAAATATATTACCGGCAAAAGACGAAATATATTTTTTCGATCAATTAGAGAATTAAAAACAAAATAAATATATGAGTTATATACAAAAGGACAAGGTCGACGATATATCGTCAGCCCTGTCCTTTTTATATTAGTGTTTATTATTTTGTTTTGTTGTAGTACTATAAGTTCTTTATTTTATCGCTCAATAAGTTTTTTTATACTCTCACTATTTTGCTTTGTTTCTTTATAACCTCTTTCGATAATCTCTTTCGCATCAAAAAAGCTCATTTGAGTATAGCCATTTAAATCAGGACACACATAAATATCTGCATTATTTTTATTATCACTTATTTCCGACCACAAAGCAATGTTTAGTAGATTTTCTATGTTTGTAAATATCTCTTGAAAATAAGATAAACTTGGTACTTTTCTCTTGATTTCATTATTATTGTATAATTTTCGCAAAAAAAACTTTCCTGGACGAATTTTATTTTCTCTCATATATCGATACATTTCAGGTTCCGTTTCAGGGATTTTTGCAAAACCAATTGCAATTATTTTATCTGCACCTAAGTTTTTTGCAATATGAACCGGTAACGAGTCATATACTCCACCATCTACATAATATTTATCATTTAACTTATGTGGTTCAAATATCCACGGAATAGACGTACTAGCACGCAAGGCCTCAGCTAGATTTCCCGTACTAAGTACTGTCTCCTCTCCGCTTAGAAAATTAGTAGCATTCATATAAAGCGGTATTTTTGTATCCTCGAAGTTTAAATTTTTTGTCAATATTTTAAAGAGATCTAGTGCGCTATTCCCCATCAATATTCCCTTACGTCTTCTTTTTGAACGATGAAAAAAATCTAGCAGTAGCTTATAATTAAATTCTTTTGCAAATGCATCCATAAATTTTACAGGCTGACCTACTGCATATAGACTTCCAATTACCGCACCCATGCTACTCCCAACAATAAAATCCGGCTTAATATCCAATTCTTGCATTGCTTTTAAGAATCCAATATGGGCAAAGCCATACGCTCCACCACCACCCAATACAAATGCCAGTTTCTTTTTATCCATATTTTTTCACTACTCCAAAACCTTAAATTCATAACCATGCTGAGTCAATACTTTTACTGCTTTATCCGAATCACTGTCTTTATCAAAAGCTACTCGAATACTTCCACCTTCATTTTCACGCACATGCAATACTTCAATGTCTTTTATATTAATCTCACTTTCTCCGAGCAAAATTGCTAAATTTCCTATAACTTTTGGCTCATCAGGAACAAATAAAACTATCTCAAATACTGCAGATAGTATTCCTTTTTTCTTTTTGGGCAAGGTATCCCTTACTTTCTTACCGTCTTCAAATAACTTTTCTATTTTTTTTTCATCCTTATTTTGAACCGCTGTTTTAAATTTGTTTATCTCATTTTCAAGTACCTCGATTACATCTATAATTTTATCCGAATTTGTCATACATATATCCTTCCACATTTCAGGGCTACCCGAAGCAATTCTAGTAGTATCACGAAATCCTCCTGCTGCTAGTCCCAGTATCTGACCAGTATCTTTGTCTAGTTTTGATACTGTATTTACTAATGAAGAAGCCACTATATGGGGCACATGACTAATCGCAGCCACCGCTAGATCATGTAAATCATAATTCATTTTGTGCACATTAGCCGACAATGTCCTTGCCATCTCAGCTACAGTTTCCAATGCTTTTTCATTTGTATTTTTACTTTCACATAACACATAGACAGCATTTTCAAATATATACGGGTCCAATGCCTCTACACCTGTTTTTTCTGAGCCAGCCATTGGATGCCCACCAACAAAATAGGCCGTTGCGGGCAATACTTTTTCTATACTTCGAATAATATCACCTTTAGTACTTCCAATATCTGTAATTATCACTCCGTCTTTTAGATATGGCAACGCTTCTTTTATAAATCTAGGAATTAGTTGTACTGGTACACACATTATCAATAAATCAACATCTCGTAGTTTTTCATCAAACCCAATCATATATTCATCTATTGCCTTTAAATCAATTGCTTTTTTTAATTTATCTTTACTTCTTCCAATCCCAAGTACAGTCTCTGCCCATTTTTTTTTCTTTAGAATATATCCTATACTTCCACCTAATAACCCGACGCCAACTATTCCGACTCTCATAATTTTACCCTCCTGATTTACTATATATTTTTGACGCTGCATATGCAGTTGCAGGTACTGTTACCAGTATACCTATACTCCCACATACTGCTCGTAATATCTCTACAATTACAAATTCAAAGTTAATAATTCGTATCAAAGGATAACTTCCACTTTGAATTTGAAACAATATAATTGTCACAAGTGATGTTCCTAGATATGCAAATACTAATGTATTTATCATCGTTCCAATGATATCCTTTCCTATATTTAGTCCCGAATAAAACAATTGGCTTTCATTTATTTCCGGTTTATGCTCCTTAATCTCAGATAATGAAGCAGATATTGATACAGCAACGTCCATAACTGCTCCCAAACTTCCAATAATTATGCCAGCAGACAGCAATTGCAATATATCAATATTTTGAAGCATCTCCGATGCATTAAATATTTCCATGTCATAGTATCCTGATAGATGCATAAACTTTATATAAAAAATAGATATTATCCCCGAAAATAACATTCCAGAAAAGATGCCAATGCTTGAAGAAAAAAGCTTTTTATTGATTCCACTGATAAACATCAGCGAAATTACTGTTGCAAGCATTAAAAATATCATAGCTAATAATAGGGGCGATATTCCTTTGCGTATTAGCGGTATAAAAATATATATAATTATACTTACTGATAATACTAACCCAAAAATAGCTTTAATTCCTCGCACTTTCGTAAGACAAATTATTACTCCGCCAAAAAGTAAGAGTAAAGAAATTATTTTTTTTGAGTTATCAAATGCAATTATATATTGCTCCTCATCTTGTTCTGATACAATTACAGTTGCCCCTTTATAAAGATTTAAATTCATCTTTGTTTCATGGAAATATGGCTGAGTAATTGTAATAAATTCACCTTTTTTTTCTCCTGATTGTATCAATAGCATATAACTTACTTTTTTTTTCAGCATATCAGCTTCGTCTTTATCAGCTTTGAAAACATTATTGATTTTTACTATTTTTGCACTATAAAATTGCTCTTGTTCCTCATTATCCATCTCATTTCCATTCAAAGTCATATGAAATATTCCAAAAATTAATATTAAAAAAAATATTGTTTTATTCATTGATATACTCCTGTGTAAAATTTTTATCGACAATTCTTATTCCGTCAACTGCAGCACTTACTATTCCACCCGCATATCCAGCCCCTTCACCTATTGGGTACAAATTGTCTATGCTCACTGATCTACCTTGTATATCACGTGTGATTCGAACAGGGGCAGAAGTTCTTGTTTCTAAGCCTATTATATTGGCTTCTCTTGAGACAAAATATTTATTTCTTTTCCAGTATGAAAATGCTTTTTTTATATTTCCATTAATATTTTTTGGTAATATTTTATTTAAATCATAATTATGAATAGGCATTTTATAACTCGTATCAAATTTAGTAGTTGCAATTTTCTCTTCAAGATAATCGAATAAGTTTTGACCCAAACCGCCATAGTTTTTTATTATATTATAAGTTTGTCTTTCCAAATTTTGTTGATAATTCATTCCAGAAAAAATATCTGTTCCATAATCTTTTTCTCCTACAGTACAAACAATTGCAGAATTAGAAAATTTCCCATTTCTACTATGATAGCTCATACCATTACTAAGTGAAGTATTTTCTGTAGAGGCTGCATTTACTATCTCGCCACCAGGACACATACAAAATGTAAATACTCCCTTTTTGCTTGCTTTATTGTTATACGTAAAACTATATGTGGCCGCTCCTAATTTAGAATGATTCGCATGTTTACCATATTGCATTTTATCTATTATCTCTCGTGGATGTTCTATTCGAAATCCAACTGCAAAATCTTTATTTTCCAGCCTCACATTATTTTCATAAAGCATTTTATATGTTTTTCTCGCACTATGTCCTATAGCCAATATAAGCGAATCAACATCATATGTTTTATTTGCATTTATTGTGATACCTCTTATATTAGAGTCTTTTATATCCAAATCAGTTAGTTTTGAGTTAAAATATATTTTTACCCCTTTACTTTGCAAATATTTTCTTATATTTATAA
>CAZDNU010000090.1:0-5039 GCA_964506865.1 uncultured Fusobacteriales bacterium
GATGATAATATCGATAGTGCTATTGCCAAGTCAGCTGCTGTTTCTTTCACTACAATACCGCCTGGTATATTTACATAAAGATCAGTGCCACTCATTTCCAACGCTAATTTCTTTTCCACTATTGCAGTGATTATCTGTACTCGATTATAATCCAATCCTTGCACTACTCGTTTTGGTATGCCTATACAAGGCGATGTCGTCAATGCTTGTATTTCCAACAAAAATACTTTGCTTCCTTCGAGTGCAGGTATAATAACGCTCCCGATATTTTTCTCATCTCGATCACTAAGAAAAAATTCAGAAGGATTCTCTACCTCCGTCATTCCTTTTTCAGTCATATTGAATATCCCTAATTCGTTTGTTGAGCCAAATCTATTTTTTATACTTCGCAGTATTCTATAAAAAAAATTTTCTTCACCTTCAAAGTTTAATACAGCATCTACAATATGTTCTAGTAATTTCGGTCCCGCTATTTTTCCATCTTTTGTTATATGTCCTACAATAAAAAAACAAATATTATATGTTTTGGCTATCTCTACTATTTTCAAAGTACACTCTCTGATCTGGGTAGTAGTACCCGGTATCGATGCATAGTCTGGGCTATATAATGTCTGAATAGAATCAACTATTACTATTCTAGGCTTTTCTTTTATTAGTTGAGCTTCTATATTATTTATATTGGTTTCCGGCATTATATACATTTTTTCTGGCTTTAACCCTATTCGTTGTCCTCTAAATTTTATCTGCGAAGGTGATTCTTCGCCTGCAATATAGTATACTTGATTTTTTTTCGAATATTCATAAGCTGCTTGAAGCAGTAAGGTAGATTTTCCTACACCTGGGTTCCCAGTAATAAGTACTACTTCTCCCTCTACTATTCCTCCTCCCAGCACCCTATCAAATTCATGTAGATTGCATTTAAGCCTATAATTTTTCGATACTTCTACTTCCTTATAATTATATACTTTTATACTATCAATATCTACTTTTATAGCTTTTTCTGATAATGATTGTATTTCCTCTTCAAACGAATTCCATTCTTCACACTCAGGGCATTTCCCCATCCATTTTGAAGTTCTATATCCACAAGTTGAACAAACATATTCTTTTATATTTTTACTTTTGGCCACGCTGTTCTCCTTTTTATATAAGCTTTCGTGATTACCTCTAATTTATTCTTTGATCATCATTACTTCATTTATCATATTTACTATCTCTTTTCGCTGAAAAGGCTTTTGTATATACCCATACGCTCCCGCTTCCAATGCTCTTTTCATATCTTTTTTCTTTTCTATCCCACTACACATTATTATCTTTGCATCACAATCTATTTCCAAGAGTTCTTTTACGGCTTGTACTCCATCCATATCTGGCATATTTATATCCATTGTCACTATATCCGGACTGTGTTTTATATATTTTTCTAAAGCTTCTTTCCCGCTAAAAGCCTTTGCTATTATTTCATAATCTGTGCCTGCTATTATGTCGCATATCATACTTTGCATAAATTCTGAATCATCAACTATTAAAAGCTTTAGTTTATCCATATTACTATTCCTCCATGTTTTTAGCTTTCATTTTTATCTCAGATATAATCTTACTATCGACAAAATCTTGTAAATTGCCACCATACATAGCCAAATCCTTAACTATGCTTGAGCTAAGGTATAAGGTCTCTCGTGATGCCGGCAAAAATATAGTATCTATCTTTTCTTCTGCTAGCTTTCGATTTGTCAACGCTAATTGAAGTTCATATTCATAGTCCGATACAGCTCGAAGTCCCCTAATTATTATGCAGGCATTATTTATTTTCATAAAATCTACCAGTAATCCTTTAAATCCTTTTACTTCAATCTTATGTCTATACTTATCTGGTATTACTTTCTCTATCATGCTTACTCGCTCTTCCAGTGAAAACCAAGATTTTTTACTCGAATTGTTGAGCACACCTATTACTACTTTATCAAATAAAAACAAAGCTCTATTTATAATGTCCATATGTCCTTTAGTTATCGGGTCAAAACTTCCCGGATATACTGCTATTTTATTCATATTCTTCGCCTACTTTTCCAATAATATTTCAATTTTTTCTCTTTCAAAACTCTTTACCTTTGCCAAGTAAAAATTTTTCCCTTTTTGGCTTAAATAGCTTTGAATAAACTCTTTGTATATACTATCAATTTTTTCATAAACTTGTGAGCTCACTTTTACTGTTACATCTTTTATATCTTTCTCTTCTGCCACAAATTTAATCTCATTTATTATCTCTTGAATTATCAAGCTAGTAGACTTTACAAAGCCGGTACCATGACACACAGGACAAGTATCTGTAAAATAACTCGATAATTGTTTACCCACTCTTTTTCTAGTCATCTCTATAAGACCTAGCTCCGTGAAATGTACTATATTATTTTTTATGCGGTCTTTTTTCAGGTTTTTTTCTAGCTCTGCTACTACATTTTGTTGATCTTCCTCCACTGACATATCTATAAAATCTATAATTATTATACCACTTAAATTTCTTAGTCGCAACTGTCTCGGCAATTCTCTAGCCGCTTCCATATTAGTCTCATAAACTGTTTTTTCAAGATTGCAGCAACCAGTATTTTTCCCTGTATTTACATCCACACTTACCAATGCTTCAGTTTTTTCTATTACAAGATACCCTCCACAATCAAGCCATATCTTTTTTTGCAATGCCTGTTCAAGTTCTTTTTCTATATTGTATGTCTTCAGTATTGGCGTTTTCTCTTGATAAAGCTTTACCTTGAAACGAAGATCATTCTCCGAAAATGCTGATATATAGTCTAACAATTCCCAATAATGCTCTTCTGAATCTATTATAAGAGCATCTATATCACTAGAAAACATATCTCGAAATACTCGCCGTATAATATTTGTGTCTTTATAAACTATATCACCAGGTTTTGCTGTAAATATTTCACTCTCTATTTTTTTCCATTTTTTTATAAGATATTCTATCTCTTTTACAAATACACTTTCATCTTTAGAACGTGCAGCTGTTCGTATAATTATTCCCATTCCTTTTGGTTTTATGTCTTCCAATATCGATTTTAGTCTACTTCGTTCCTCTTCTTCTTTTATTTTCTTTGATATTGCAATATAATCATTGTTTGGCATTAGCACCAGGTATTTTCCAGGAATTGTATAATGAGTAGTCACTCTTGCTCCTTTTGTACCCGTAGGCTCTTTTAGTACCTGTACTATCACTTCATCTCTTACATTTAGTATATCTTCTATTGGTTTTTTGCTATTTTCTATTCCATCAAGATATTTTTCTTCAAACTCTCTAAGATCTTTTACATATAAAAATGCATTTTTCTCTAGACCTATATCCAAAAAAGCCGACTCCATACCCGGTAGCACATTTGCCACTTTGCCTTTATATATATTACCTATTATTCTACTCTTATCTTTATCTTGTATAAAAAATTCTACTAATTTATTATCTTCTATAAGAGCTACTTTTACTTCAAAATCAGATACATTTACAATAATCTGCTTCATATCCTTCATCACTCGCATTCAGAAATTATTTTTTTTAATACTTTTCTTCTTGAGTATAGCTCATTTTCGAATAAAAAATCCCCGTTTTTTAAACTTTCGTCAATCTCTACCTCTATTTTTTTTCCTAATAAATTTTCATTAATTTTTTTTATCCCTTTTATTTTTGAAACTGTTCTTTCACTTGCCTTGATTTTTATTTTGTCCGTATTTACCTTTAGTTGTGATAGAGCATTTAGATAAATTTTCCCTTCTGCTAGTTCTCTAAATGCAGGATGAAATGGTCCTGCTACTACTACTCCTTCGCTTCTTAGATCATCTGATGCTTGTAGCCCGACTTTTATTAATTTTATCTTATTTAATTCCATATGGGCTATATATATCGCTGATATACTTGCTGCTTCCTCTAGACTAAGCGGTTTGTACAACCCATCTTTGTACCAATTTTCTAGTTTTGTCCCTTCAATAACCAATGTAGGGTATACTCGTAATGTATCAGGGGCTATATTTAATATATGTTTGATATTTTCCATCTCAATTTCAAAAGTTGATTTAGGAAGACCCGGCATAATTTGCAAACCTAACTCTATGTTATGCTTTTTTATAAGCTCAGCCGCATTATAAATCACATCTTTTTTATACGTCCTGTTTGATGCTTGCAATACTATATCATTAAAGGATTGTACTCCTAACTCTATGGCTTTCACACCATATTTTTTCAAAACATTTACCTTTTCTTCACTGATATAATCAGGTCTTGTTGATACTCTTACTCCTTCAATATACCCTTTGTCTATATATCCTTTTACCTCATTTAAAAACTCGATCTGTTCATTTATTGCTATCCCTGTAAATGTACCTCCAAAAAAAGCAAGTTCTTTTCGACTATTTTTTGGAAGAGTATTAAGATGTTCTTCGATAATATTAGAAATATCTCCTTTTTTTATATTCGTAGAAACTCCATTAATTTTTTTTTGATTACAAAATGCACATTCATAAGGACATCCATAATGAGATATAAAGACAGGAATGTTATAATGTTTCATGAATTTTTACCTCTAATTTTTCACATGCTCTTTTAGCTGCTACTTGTTCTGCTGATTTTTTATTTTTTCCTATACCTTCTCCGATCAATTTGTTTTTTATACTTACACCTATTTTAAATGACTTGTCATGATCAGGTCCTATCTCTTCCAATACATCATATTTCGGAATTTTTTTAAATTCTCTCTGACTATATTCTTGCAAAATTGTTTTATAATCAATCAAGTTTTCATTTTCTTCTATATGATCTATTCTGTATTTTAAGTATCTCAATGCAAATTTCTTCGCATTTCCAAAGTCCGAGTCTAAATAGATTGCCCCCAAAAGGGATTCAAATGCGTCACCCAGTATAGAATTTCTCTTTCTTCCACCTGTTAGTTCTTCACCTTTGCTCAAAAGCATGTATGATCCTATCTCTATCTCTATTGCAATTTCTGCAAGCACAGGCTCGCTCACTATCATTGATTTCA
>CAZDNU010000091.1:0-5671 GCA_964506865.1 uncultured Fusobacteriales bacterium
CCATTGGTTGGGCTGGTCTATATCCACCTAATGCTTCCGCTGTAGGTCGTTTTGCATGAGTTATTGTATCTCCCACTTGAGTATCTTGTATTGATTTCATGCCCGAAATTATATATCCAACTGATCCAGCACCAAGTTCTGGCATCTCTTTTAGAGTTGGAGAAAATACACCACATTCCAGTACATCAAATGTCTTTCCAGTAGACATTATTTTTATCTTATCTCCTTTTTTTATAGTGCCTTCTAATACTCTTGTATACGTAATTACACCTCGATAGTCATCAAAGTGAGAATCAAATATCATCGCCTTCAATGGAGCTTCTTCATCACCAGTAGGTACAGGTATTTTCTTTATTATAGCTTCTAATACATCTTCTACTCCTATTCCTGCTTTGGCACTTGCCAATACTGCTTCAGATACGTCCAAGCCTATTACATCTTCTATTTCTTCCTTTACTCTATCCGGCTCTGCTGCAGGAAGATCTATTTTATTGATTACAGGTATTATCTCCAAGTCGTTTTCTAATGCTAAATATACATTTGCCAGTGTTTGGGCTTCTACTCCTTGAGCCGCATCCACCACAAGAAGAGCTCCTTCACATGCAGCTAGAGACCTTGATACTTCATAAATAAAGTCCACATGCCCCGGAGTATCAATGAGATTAAATTCATATCTATTTCCATCTTTGGCATCGTAATATAACGTCACTGCTTGCGCCTTGATAGTTATCCCTTTTTCTCGCTCCAAATCCATCTTATCCAAAACTTGTTCTTTCATTTGTCGTTTATCAATTGTGCCTGTCATTTCCAATATTCTATCAGCTAAAGTTGATTTTCCGTGATCAATATGTGCTATTATAGAAAAATTTCTTTTGTACTTTTTTTCTATCACTCTAAAACACTCCTTCTTAATATTTTTCTTCGTATATTATACAGTTTATTTTCTATTTAGTCTATCACTTTTTTCAACTTTTTTCAACTCTTTATTCTATGATATAGCATTTTGGGGACATACTGCTCTACAGTCCATACATTGTATACATTCTGTGTCGACAATACTTTTCTGTTTTGATATTCTTCCCATTACATCTATGTCCATAGGACAACACGCATTACACTTTCCGCATTCTATGCATATTTTTTTATTTGATTTAGGTTTGACTAGTCGTATCCTTGTACCAGGCTTCATTATCAAGGCTACAGGACACAGATACTTACAAAATGCCCGCTTATCTTTAAGTATAAATGCAAGTGGAATTGCGGTCATATAATACACAACATTTCCTACCATCATCCAAAGTAGTTCTTTCTTATAAATATAATTGTTATACACATCATAGTTTAGCGCAAATACAAGATATGCCGGCAATGTTATAGATATTAATAATACTAGATATCTTAATTTTCTATATTTTTTATCAAGTACTTTTTTCTCTCCTCTAATCGGCAACCAGTCTAATACTGCTCCCGTCCAACAAGCCCAGCCACAAAACCCCCGGCCCCAAATCAAAGGTCCAAATATCTTAGCAATCAAGTAATGTATAAATCCTTTATTTAAGTAGCCTACCATTACAATCAATGCTACTCCTTCCAGTTGAAAGTTTTCGTTATTTACTACTGGTACAAATATAAATAAACATGGAAAAATCATTAAAATTGATACTTTTCGTCCTAGTAATTTTTTTTTGCCCTCCAAGAATATATTTAGATATGTTCCTACGGAAACAGCAAATCCTATCCAAGGGAATATTATTAGAAATCCCCACCATCCAACAGTCAAGTACAATAAAGCTGCTACAGCTACTCCAATTGCAAATGGAATTACGCTTTGATATTTTTTACTTTTGTTCTTTTTATTTATCATTACTCCTCCTATATATCTTTTTGATATATTTATATCATTTTTGGCCTGCCTTGTCAAATAAACTCAAACTTATGTTAGTGGGAGTATTAGCTCCATTCGAAGATAAATTAAAAAAAGCTAACACAAAGTAGATAATAATTTAGTATACAGTTGTACGTATTCCGACAAATGTTGTGCGTACTAACTACAAGTTTTTTTTATTTATTGCTTTTTCAAACTTTATAGACTATTGTTGTTTCTTTTGCAATAAAAAAAGACAGCTTTTGCTGTCTTTTTTTATTCAATATATTAATTTATAATGTTTTTTCTTCTTTTTCAGCAGCACCAGTTAGATTTGTAAAGTCAAAATCGATTCCAAGTACTCCTACAAACTCATCATTCTCATTTGCAATAGGAGCCGAAGCTGTTAAACAAAGTTTATCTGTAGTCTGGGATATATAAAATTCTGTTAAATGTGATTTTCCATCTTTTAATACATCTACAAACCAAGGTCTATCTTGTCTTTTGTCTCCTCGTTTTGATATCTCTCTTGCTTTTGCTATCCATGGCTGTGCTACATTTTCTGTGATTTGTACTCCATTTTCATTTGTTACATAAGCCATTTGTATAAATTTGCTATGCGCTATCAATTCTTGAAGAATAGGTTCTATTGTTTCACCATTCATCGTCTTCAATTCATCTTTTGCAGAATACTCTTCTACTAGATCTCGTGCCATTTTAATAGATTTTTCTTCGATCTCTTCAAAACTACTTTTAAATAATTCTGGCATATGAAATCTAGTTATCTTAAACATTTCTTCATCTGAAATAGCTGTGGTTCTGCCTTCATTATATTTTGCTTGTATCCACTTATATATTTGAGTTACAGCAGGGTGTTTCTTGCTTATTTCTTCTTTTGGACTCATCGTAGTATTTATCCAATGTGCTATACCTGCCACTCCTGATTTATCTGTTATTCTTACTTTCAATGGTCTATTTAGTATCTTATCTGTATCAAATATGTTATAAATTTCCTCATTTTTTAAGACTCCATCAGCATGTATCCCTGCTCTTGTCACATTAAAGTCTTTTCCTACAAATGGATATCTTGCACTTATTTTTATCCCCATTTCATTTTGCATAAAGTCTGCTATTTCATCTATTACTTGAGTATTTATCGTATTATCATGTCCCTTTATTGATAGATAATCCATAAGCAAGCCTTCTATAGGTGGGTTCCCTGTTCGTTCCCCTATACCAAGTAATGTCCCATTTACACTACTAGCTCCATAAAGCCATGCACTGGTGCCATTCACTAAAACCTTATGGAAGTCGTTATGACCATGCCACTCTATCAATCTAGACGGTACACCTAACTCACTTTTAAATATATTGACTAGTTTGGGTACTGATCTTGGTAGTTTTGCCTCTGCGAAAGGTACTCCATATCCCATAGTATCACAAAGTCTTATTTTAACATCTACACCGGATTCTTTTGATATATTCATCAGCTCTTCTACAAACGGCAAGACAAAACCTCTTATATCTGCTCTTGTTATATCCTCCAGGTGACATCTTGCAACTACTCCATTTTCTACAACTTTACGCACTACATCTAGATATTGATCCATTATTTCTTGTCTATTTTTCTTTAATTTTAAAAATATATGATAATCAGACACCGAAGTCAATATTCCAGTTTCTTTTAACTCCATCTGCTTTACGTAATCAAAATCTTCTTTTTTAGCTCTAATCCAACTAGTGATCTGCGGAAAAGGTAAATTTAATTCTTTACATTTTTCTACTACTCGTCTATCTCTTTCACTATAAAGAAAAAATTCTGTTTGACGAATTCTGCCCTTTTTGCCACCCAATTTCGACATAAGTTCATATAATCTTACAATATGCTTTTCTTCAAATGGAGCCATTGACTGCTGTCCATCTCGAAAAGTAGTATCTGTAATCCAAAGATTATCAGCTACATCCGTTAATATTGTTTGTTTTTCTAGCTCTACTCGCGGTACACTTGTATAAGGAAAAGTATCCCTTAAATAATTTCCTTCGTTTAATTTTATTAATTTGAATTTTTTCATTAATTATCACCTTCTTCTTTTTATCATATTATATCAATTTTCATTCGAAATGTCAAATATATGACTAAGCAGGCCAATATTTTTAGTGTTTATAGCTTCTTTTTCCAAAAATAATAGACCCAACTCTTATCATATTAGCTCCTTCTTCTATGGCAATTTTATAAGAATCTGACATACCCATTGACAATACGCTTATATTATTGTTTTCTGTATTTGCTTCTTTTAGTTTATCGTATATGGTTTTAGTTTTTCGGAAACATTCTCTTATTTCTTCTTTGTTATCGGTTATTTTTCCCATAGTCATCAAACCACATAGTTTTATATTTGACAGCTCTGAAATATATTCAGCCAAACTTTTTACTTCATTATACCGTGGAAAAACGCCTGCTTTATTTTCCTCTTCACCACTGTTTACCTCTATATACACTTCCATTATTTTATCCATTTTTTCTGATCGTTTGTTTATATTGTCTGCCAGTTTTTTGCTATCAACTGTTTGTATTGTATCTACAATTGGCAAAATTTTGTTTATTTTATTTTTTTGGAGCGCTCCTATTAAGTGCCATTTTACTTTTTTTACATTTTCACCTAACTCCTCATATATATTTTCTGCTTCCTGTACATAATTTTCTCCAAAATCAGTTGCTCCAGCTTCTATCGCTTCTATTAACTCCTCTTTATTTCTAGTTTTACACGCTAATACTATTGTCACATCATTAGGCACTTCCGCGCGTAATTTTTTATAATTTTCCTTTATTCCCAATTTTATACCTCCTTTTTTCACATTTTTTATCTTCGAGCGAAGCCTAATACTCCCACTTCTATCAGCCTGTGTCATAGCTCAAAATTTAGGCAACAATTTGAGCTACAATAAATTAAAATCCATGTGTTTCCTTAAAAACCAATTCATAGTCCTACTTATCGAACTTGCCTTCTCTCTAAAATTAAAACTGTCTACTATACTTTCTATTTTTTAATACGCTAATTATATCATATTTCCCACTAGTTTTCAATTTTTCAATACTTCTCTCGCACAAGATTTTTAATCCATTTTTTACTTCTAAATCTATGAATACCAAAAAACATTTTTATAAGCTCTTCTATTCCTATAAATATAAGCACAATATATATTGGATAGTTCAAAATAATCCCACTTAGGTAGCATAGAGGCACACCCAAAGTCCACATAGGTACCACATCCAATAAAAATGCTGCTTTCGAGTCACCTCCACTTCTCAATATACCTATTACGTTGGTTAGATTGAAAACTTTTATAGGAAATATGCACAACATCACTGTTATTGTTTTTTTAGTTAGATCATAAATTTCCGGATCTACATTATAAATAGATATTATAGGATCTCTCAATAATAAAAATATCACACCAAAAACTATTGCCATTATAGGGCCTATCTTTAAAAAGCGTTTGGCATAATCATATGCTAGGACCTGATTTCCCTTGCCTATTTCATTTCCAATCATTACCGCTGAAGCTGAAGCCATACCAAAAAACATCACAAAGCTTAATCTCTCAAAACTTAGCGTCACATTTATAGTAGCCGCTGTATTAGTGCCCATCGTACCATATATCATAAAGTATGTATTTATTCCCAGCACCCAAAGCACTTCCTGAAACATCACCGGCGAACTTATACGAAAAAAATTTAATATAAATTTAGTGTCAAAATTCATCATAACTTTTAGCTTTGCCAAGAGATACCTCTTTTTGGTAACT
>CAZDNU010000092.1:0-1813 GCA_964506865.1 uncultured Fusobacteriales bacterium
AACCTTTTTGCCCACAACCACATAATTTCCCATCCTTTTCTACTTTTATATGACCTACTTCTCCAGCTGCTCCAGTAAATCCAGACATCAGTTTTCCACCAACTACAAGTCCGCCCCCGATCCCTGTACCAAGAGTCACTCCAAGTACATTTTTATATCCAACAGCTGCTCCTTGCCACATCTCTCCAAGAGTTATTACATTTACATCATTTCCTATTTTCACCCTAAAACCTGTTTTGGCACTTAAAACTTCAGCTGCTCTATAATTTTTCCATCCAGTCATATTCGGACAAAAATTAACTATTCCTGTATCTGTATTTGTAGGCCCGGGTATGCCCACCCCTATACCAATTACTTCTTCTTTTGATATTCCTGCTTCTCTTATCATTTCAAATATTAAGTCTGTTATCTTTTCCAAAACATAATCAGCGCCTCGGTCACCTTCAGTTTTAATGGAATTTTTCAATATTATTTTTCCATCCTTATATAGTATCCCTGCTTTTATGTTTGTTCCTCCGATATCTATTCCTACTATGTAATTTTTCATAACATACCTCCAAACTTTTTTTCAAGAATTATTATACTATATATTGATTTTTTTTTCCAGTAAAAGTTTAAAATAAAAGCCAAAGAAATCTAATCTACTACTCACTAGCAGACTGACCCCTTTGGCTTCTATCCTAAGTACAAATTAAATATATTGTTTTCATGCTTCGAGTGAACCGTCTCTCCGCTTTTTATTCGTTTTGACTCAAAATCATTTTCTTCTACCCTTGACATAATTCTACAATTTCTTTCTATGTAGGTACCCTCTGGTATTCTAGCAAATTTTCCAATTATATTTATTCCACATATCATTTTTTCCGGCACTTCTTGATTTTTAGTATAATCATCGCCTATACCTATTCTAGAGTTTTTTCCAACTACTACTTTTTTGTCAATTATCGTCGCATCTATCACTGCATCTTTTTTTATTACCGTATCATTAAAAATTATAGAATTACTTATTTTAGCCCCTTCTTCAACGATTACCCCTGGAGATATTACACTATTTTCTACATATCCATTTACAATCGAACCATTTGAAACTAAGCTTTTTTTAGCAACTCCACTTTTTCCAAATTTTACTGGTGGTAACTCTTCACTTTTGGTATGTATCTTAAAATCATCTTCATGTAGTTCAATAGGTGGATAGTCTTCAGTCAGTTCTAAATTTGCTTTCCAATACTCTTCTATTGTTCCTACGTCCTTCCAGTAGCTCTTAAATTTATATGCCTGCACGTTATATTTGTCCAACATTTTTGGTATAAGATCCTTACCAAAATCTTCGCCTCCCTTTGGACCGCAATATCTAAGTAATGCTTCTTTTAATGCATCCAATTTAAAAATATATATTCCCATTGAAGCTAAAGTGCCTTTTGGATCAGATGGTTTTTCATAAAATTTTACTATTCTTCCACTATTTTCAACTTCTAATATTCCAAAATTTGATGTCAGTTCAACATCTACTTCTTTTACCGCTATCGTCACATCTGCATTGCTTCTTTCATGCTTTCGAATCATTTTTTGATAATTCATTTTGTATATGTGGTCGCCAGCTAATATCAGTACATTATCGGCTTTATTATCGATAATATAATTTAAATTTTGATAAACTGCATTTGCTGTCCCATTATACCATTCTCCCTCTCCTCTTTGATATGGAGGTAGTAATGCTATTCCGCCAAATGCTCTATCCAAATCCCAAGGTCGTCCAATTCCTATATGTTCGCTTAAAGATCTTGGAAGATATTGCGTAAGTATCCCCACCGTA
>CAZDNU010000093.1:0-3285 GCA_964506865.1 uncultured Fusobacteriales bacterium
ATATATTTATTGTTATTATTAAAGAGAAATAGAATGCAAAATAACCTACTAAAACTAAAGTTGAGAAAAAATTCTGAAACTGGTACGGGGGTAATAAAATGGGAAAAAATAAGATTCTATTTTTTATTATTTTGTTTTTATGTTCGATTATTTTTTCATCATGTGGACAAAACGATAAAATGCTATCAGAGCAAGGAGTAATAGATCTAAGAGAAACAGATTTTTTTAAAGAGAAGAAAATCAAACTAACCGGAAAGTGGAAATCATATGAAAAAGAGATAGATTTTATATCTGGAGATAGCAAAACAGCAAAACAATATATGATTTTACCAAATATAGAAGGCAATATTATAGAGAAAAACAAAGAAACGAAGCCTTTAATGTTATCTTTGAAACTAGAATCACTTGCACCAGGGGATTTATACTCTTTAAAAATTCCATATATATTTGGGAATTATAAATTGTTTATAAATGGTAGAATGTTGACTTATCAATACAGAGGCGAAAAGCATCTGTATACAAAGGCAAAATACTTAGAATTTCATAGTGAAGATACTATTATGGACATAAAGTTACAGATATTTCCTGTACAAAATTTTAAACCAGGACTTAAAGAAGAAATTATATTTGGAGCAAGAGATAAGGTTTTATTGGAAAGAGATTTTAATATTATTTTGAATTATATGGTAATCACACTGCTTTTAATATCTATTTTTTATTATTTTTATATAATGCATAAAAATGATGGGAAAAATTATATAAAATACATAATACTTGCAAGTGGGTGTGGTATTATATTTCAAATAGTAAACTTTAGCTTTATTGAATTAAATTATACTTTTAGAGAAAAATTTAAGTATATAATAATAATAATGATTATTTTTTTTGTATTTAGTTTTTTCATACGTTTTTTCAGTATAAAAGCAAAAAAAACAAATTATAAGAATATACAAAAAATGATAGTAGCAATAATAGTGTTAAGTACTTTTATGCCATACAGATTTTCAGGATATTGGGGATTTTTAGAAGGAATAATTATAATCATATTTATGTATATAATTTTGCTGAATATATTATCATTTATAAAAAAAAGAAAGAATGCATTTATAAATTTGCTGTCATATATTTTTGTATTTACAGTGATAATTTTATATAAAAACGAAAGCTTAAATCAAACGTTATTAAATTTAGGAGTGTTTTTCTTTGTATTATCACAGTTTTTCATATTTATACGGAAAAATTATAGTGTTCCCTATGAAGTGGAAACCGTGGTTGGATATAATAAAGAAATGCTAAAACAATATCAAGATTTAAATGAAAATTTTGAAATAAAATTAAAAGAAAGAACACAAGATTTGGAAGCAAAAAATAATTTTTTGAAAAAAATGATCACAATAGATGGTTTGACAGGTCTATATAATCATAAATATGTTTATGATATACTGGAATCTGAATACAAAAAAGCTATACGATATAAAAAACCTTTGACTGTGATAATGATAGATATAGATCACTTTAAAAATATAAATGACAATTATGGGCATCAAATAGGAGACCAGATATTAATAAGCGTGGCAAAAATATTAAAACAAATGGTACGTGAAACGGATGTAGTAGGACGATGTGGTGGAGAAGAATTTATGATAGTATTGTGTGAAACGGACTTGGAAGGAGCATATACTTTAGCAGAAAGAATACGTTTATATATAAATAAAAACAAGTTTACAGCTGATGATGTAAAAGTATCAATTAGTGCTGGAATAGCACAGTTAGAAGATGAAAAAAGTCCAAAAGACATTGTGAAAAATGCAGATGACTTGCTATATAAAGCAAAACATAATGGGCGTAATAGAATAGAGATATAACGTTTATTTTACAAAATGTATAATTAGACTTTCAATAATTGGATAAATACAAACTTAGGAGGACATTATTAATGTTAAAAAAAATAAGTGGAATAATTTTTTTTCTGGGAATTTTCTTTATTATGTATCTTTTAGTGATGATATATTTTAAAGATTTAAAAACAGATAAAAAACAGATAAATCAAGAGAAAAAAACAGCAGAAAATTCAATCAAAAGTATACAACAAGATAAGCAAATCTTTGAATATATTGAAAGATTTGAAAAAAATGATAAAAAATGGTATGAGACAAGCGAAAAATCGAAAGAGGAACAACTATATATTCAAGATGGGAAATACAATATTAAAAGTACTAAAGTGCCATTTGCTTCATACAAAAAGTATTGGAATGAGGATCAATCTGATTTTGAAGTGGAAAGCCTGATAAAAATAAACAAAGGTGAAAAAGGAATAGCTATTTTATTTGGTGGTAAAAAGAAAGAAGAGAAACTGAGTAGCTATTATTTATTTGGGATAAACAATAAACAGGAATATTTTCTATATAAAGTAGAAGATGAAAAATTTGACTTGATATTTTTAAGTATGAAAATGTCGCAAATAAAAATAAAACAGACAAATAAGCTGAAAATAAGACAAATAAACGGAAAGATAGAATTCTTTTTAAACAATTATTTTGTGGAATCAATTTCTAAAGATGAAAAGATGGGAGGAATATTTGGAGTATATGCAGATGAATTGATAGAAGCAGAACTTGACAATTTTATAATAAGGAAAAGAAATACGAAACAAGAAGAGAAGGCGGAAATATTGATAGAAAATGAGGGGCAGCTTCATGTGATAAAAGAAAAAATAATATTTCAGGATTTTTTTGAAGATAATAAAAATATGTGGACAGTAGGAGAGAATGAAAAATATAGCTTTGAAATATCTGAAAATAAATACAAAATACATGCAAAAAAAGGGGCGTGGAGAGTATCACAGACTACTGTAATCGAAAGCGATGAGGATTTTACAATAGAGTCAGAGCTGACCAAGGTATCCGGGCTAGATACAAATACCTATAATATAATGTTTGGACGAGATAGTTTGGGGAATTGCTATGTATTCGGCATAAGTGGCAAAGGGAGCTACAGGTATAGTACGTATAAGGTAGGAGAAGGCTGGGAAGATATAATAGCAATGACCCATTCAGATACGATAAAAGTTGGCGAAAAAAATAAAATAAAACTATATACAAAAGAAGATATGATACATTTTGAGATAAATGATGAATTGGTAAATAAAATGGACTTTCCTGGAATATTTGGGGATAAAATAGGATTTCATATTAACGAAGGAATAAGCGTAGAGGTAGATAGTATTTTAGCCAAAAAGGTATATAAATAGTAATTATATAGTCATATAAAATATAAGAAAAAATA
>CAZDNU010000094.1:0-3871 GCA_964506865.1 uncultured Fusobacteriales bacterium
TAATTTGCGATGGAGCTATGGGTACTTATTATAGCGAGATCAGTGGAGAGGGTACTACATTTTCCGAAAAAGCAAATATAAATAATCCTGATATAATAAAAAAAATACACAGTGAATATATAGAAGCAGGGGCAAAACTTATTCGTACAAATACATTTTCGGCAAATACTTATGCATTGAATAAAACAAAAGAGGAAATAAAAGCTATTATTGAAAGCGCCTGCGAGATAGCAGAAGAGTCAGCAAATAGCAAAGATGTATTTGTAGGGGCAAGTATAGGGCCTATTAGTACCCCAAAATATGTAGAGCATCTAGAAAATATAGAAGAAGAGTACAAGTATATAGTTGATATATTTTTAGACAAAGATATAGATATATTTATTTTTGAGACATTTAGCAGTTTGGAAAGTATAAAAAATGTAATTGAGTATATTAAATCTAAAAATAGAGAAGCATTTATTTTGGTGCAGTTTGCAGTAATGGCAAATGGACATACTCAAAAAGGTAAAACTGTAAATGACCTAATAAATGAATTGGAAAACACTCCAAATATAGATGCGTTTGGATTTAATTGTGCAACAGGACCTACGCACATATATAATAATATAAAAAAATTGAGTATAGAAAACAAAATAGTTTCTGTATTGCCAAATGCAGGGTTCCCTGAAATAATAAATCGAAAAATGGTATATAACCTGAGCGTAGATTATTTTGCAGAAAAGATGCAGGATATAAAAGATTTGGGAGTAAGCATACTTGGAGGCTGTTGTGGGACTACTCCTAAATATATAAAAAAACTTAGTGAAAAACTGTCGTTAAAAAATGATAAAAAGAAAGATAAAAGTGAGAGAACAAATTATAAGTATAAGATAGACGTAAATAAAGTAAAGAAAAATACTCGGGAAATTAAGATAGCGGTAGAACTAGATCCACCTTTTGGCACAAATACAGATAAAATAATGAATGCAGCAGCGATACTAAAAGAAAGAGATGTAGACTTTATAACAATATCGGATTCCCCTATTGGTAAAGTAAGGGTCAGCTCTACTTTGATGGCTGCTAAGATAAAACACAAGTATGATATAGAAGTGATTCCACATATTTGTTGTAGAGATAGAAACATAATAGGACTAAAATCGGATATACTTGGGGCATATATAAATGGCATTCGAAATATATTGGCAGTAACTGGGGACCCCATACCTAGTGCAGAAAGAAATGAAGTGAAAAGTGTATTTAACCTAAACTCCATGGGACTGATGGAACTTATAACAGGCTTAAACGATACAAAATTTCACGATGATAAAATAAAGATTTCCGGAGCATTAAATTTAAATGTCCTCAATAAAGACGTAGAAATTAAACGTATGCACAAAAAAATAGAAAAAGGTGCAGAACTTTTTCTTACACAACCTATTTTTGATCAAGAAACTATAGATTACTTTATAAAACTAAAAAAGAATACAGACACTAAAATATATGCTGGTATAATGCCATTGGTAAGTTACAAAAATGCTATGTTTTTGGACAATGAGATACCGGGTATAAATATACCAAAAGAGTATATAGATATGTTTGCAGAGGATATGGAAAGAGATGTAGCGGAGCAAATAGGTATAAATATTGCAGTGGATATTGCTTATAAATTAATAGATTATGTTGATGGATTTTATATTATTACCCCGTTTAATAGGGTAAATATGATAACGAGAATAATGGATATATTAGGAATATAAAAGGAGATAATTAGATGAAAAAGAGAGTAGAATTACTTGCTCCGGCTGGTAATATGGAAAAATTGGAAATGGTATTTCATTATGGCGCAGATGGAGCCTATATGGGTGGGAAGGCGTTTAATTTGAGAGCTTTATCAAGTAATTTTAGTGACGAAGACTTGCAAAAAGCAGTGGAATATGCACATAAGTTAGGAAAAAAAGTGTATGTAACACTAAATATAATTCCACATAACAAAGAGCTAGAATTGCTACCAGAATACATAAAATATCTAGAAAGTATAAATGTAGACGGTGTAATAGTCGCTGATTTAGGTATTTTTCAAATTGTAAAAGAAAATAGTAATTTGGATATAAACGTAAGTACACAAGCAAGCAATACAAATTGGAAAAGCGTAGAGATGTGGAAAAATCTAGGAGCGAAACGTGTAATATTGGCACGAGAAGTATCGCTTGAGGATATGAAAATAATAAGAGAAAAAGTTCCTGACGTGGAGCTTGAGGTATTTATACATGGAGCAATGTGTATATCGATTTCCGGAAGATGCCTTCTAAGTAATTATATGGCAAATAGAGATGCAAATAGGGGAGCGTGCGCTCATCCTTGTCGTTGGAAATATACATTAATGGAGGAAAAAAGACCGGGAGAGCACTTTCCAGTATTTGAAGATGAAAAAGGCACATACATATTTAATTCCAAAGATTTATGTACAATAGAAATTATAGATAAGATACTTGATATAGGTATAGATAGCTTGAAAATAGAGGGAAGAATGAAAGGGATATATTATGGTGCCAATGCTGTGAAAGTATATCGAAATGCAATTGATGCATACCTTTCTGGTGCATATAATTACAATCCAAAATGGTTGGAAGAGCTAAAAACTACAAGTAACAGATCATTTACAAGTGGTTTTTATATTGATAAGCCTGATGAAGCATCACAAAACTACGATACAAACTCTTCGTATAGTCAGACTTACCAATTAGTAGCAAAAGTTCTAGAGGCAAAAGGAGACAACATATATACTCTGCAAATAAGAAATAGACTTTTTGCAGGAGAAGAGTTTGAGGTGGTAAATCCAAAAGGGGACCCTGTAAAATTTATAATGCCTAAATTACTGGAACTAAAATCAGGAGAGATAATTGATGTAGCACACCCAAATATGATTGTAGAGATAAAGACAGATACGTATTTAGAGAAACTAGACATGATAAGAAAATCGCTATAAAGGATGTGAAAGCTTATGGAGCTTATATTAAGTCATATTAACCTTGACTTAGATGGATTAGCGTCTATGTTGATTGCAAAAAAGCTATATCCAGATGCTCGGCTAGTATTTAGTGGTAGTTTAAATACTAATGTAAAGGATTTAGTTGGCTTGTACCAGCATTATTTGAATATATATAAAGCCAGCGAGATAAAGATGAAACACATAAGCAAACTAATAATAGTGGATACATCTAGTTTAGATAAGATTGGTAAATTTAAAGAAATCTGCAATGATGATTTAGAAATAATAGTATATGATCACCATAAAATAAAGGAAGATAATAAGATTAGAGACAAGGGAATCGTAAAAAGCTCAAATTACGGTTCAAATACTACTTTTTTGTTGGAAGAGCTCATAAAAAAAGAGGGAAGAGTAGAATTTAAACCATACGAACCCAGCATATTTATGATGGGAATATATGAAGATACAGGCTCTTTATCTTTTACAAATACCACAGTAAATGACATAAAGATGGCAGCATTTTTATTGGAAAATGGAGCAAATCTTAAAATGGTTAATGAATACATACGAAAAAGTCTAGAAGAAAAACAGATAAAGATATTTTTGGATTTAATGCAGACTGGCGAAGTAGAACTGTTTTCATTTGATTCAGTTTTCTTTGGAAAATATTATACAGATGATTTTATAGCAGGTTTTGATGTAATAGTAAACAAAATAAAAGACCTAGAAGGGGTAAGTGGAGCCTTTGTACTTTGTGGAAATGATGAAAAAAGCTATCTCATTGGTAGAAGTAGTACTATAAACATAAGAGTAAATGAAGTGATGAAAAAATTTGGTGGTGGAGGTCATATCACTGCTGGTGCAGCGAGTATAAAAGATAGAAACTTTGAAAAAATATACAGT
>CAZDNU010000095.1:0-2294 GCA_964506865.1 uncultured Fusobacteriales bacterium
AAAATTAAATTTATAAATATATGGAGGTAAAATTAATGGATGTAAAAGGATTAACAGGACTTAGACCAACGAAAGAGAGTGTAAGCAAAGTAAGCGCACCACCATACGATGTAATTAAACCGGGAACAGATCTTGAAAATGAATTGAATAAAAATGAAAACTCATTATTTCATATTACATTAGGAGATCAACCAAAAGAAGTATTAGATCGATTAATTAAAACAGGAAAATTGCAAGAAGATGCAGCACCTGCTTTTTATGTTTATGAACAAAATTTTAACGGAAAACAAAGAACAGGAGTATTTTTGGCAGCAAGCGTAAGTGAATATGCTAAAGGCGAAATCATAAGACACGAAAAAACTTTTGATGAAAAAGTAAAGGGAAGAATGAATCTTAGAAACAAAACAGGATATTCATTTGGACCGGTATTTCTTCTTACAAAGTCACCTATAAGCGCAGTAATGGAAGAGATAAAAAAAGAATATACACCTGAGTATGAATTTACCTCTGATTTTAATGGTAAATCAGAGCTAGACGGGATAAAAAACAGAATATTTAGAGTGCCTGAAGATAGCGAAAGAGGACAAGAATTAAAAAAATTAGTTGATCAAAATCCATTATATATAGCTGATGGGCATCATAGGTACCACACTTCATTATTAAATAAGCAAACGCATTTTTTAACATATGTATGTGAAAAAGCTGAAATACAAGCATATAACAGAGTAGTAAATGGAACAAAGAAATTTTCAGAAATAAAAGATAAATTTGATTTGAAAAGAGTAGATAAATTTGAAACTCCTGCAAAAAATCAATTTTGTTTTTATACAAAAGAGGGAATATATACATTAGATGCCAAAGAAGTGCCTCAAGATGTAGTAGGGAGATTGGATTGTAGTATACTAGAAAGAGAAGTATATCCAGTACTTGGATTGAGTCATGATATGATAATGGATCATAAATATTTTGATTATTATTCTGAAGCAGAGCTAGATAAAATGATGGAATGTGTGGATAATGGTAAATATGACATGGCGATAGCACTACACCCTGTATCAATAGATGAGTTAATGGCTGTAGCAGATGCAGGCTTAGAAGACTCTGAAATTGTTATGCCGGAAAAATCTACTTTTTTTGCGCCAAAGATATTATCAGGTTTGTTTGTATATAAGCACCAAAAACAGGATTAGGATTGCCGTTTATGAACGGAATAATTAATATAAATAAACCAACAGGAATAAGCTCATTTGATGTAATCCGTAAACTTAGAAAAATACTAAACACAAGAAAGATAGGACATACAGGGACATTAGATCCATTGGCAACAGGAGTATTGGTGGTATGTATAGGCAAAGCGACTAAATTGGTAAGTGAGATAGAAGCCAAAAGCAAAACTTACTTTGCAGGTATGGAGCTGGGATATAGGACAGATACATATGATAGTGAAGGCAAAATTTTGGAAAAAAGTGAGAAAACTGATACTGATTTGGATAGATTAAATGAAGTTTTTTCAAAATATATTGGAAAAACAGCTCAAATACCTCCAATGTATTCCGCAATAAAAGTAAATGGACAAAAATTATATGAATTGGCACGAAAGAATATAGAAATTGAGCGAAAAGCGCGAGAAATATATATTGATTACATAAAATGTGCATATAAAGATAAAAATAAAATCTACTTTGAGACAAAAGTATCGAAAGGTACATATATACGGACACTTATCGACGATATCGGGAAAGATTTGGGCACGCTTGCTACAATGATATCGTTGGAACGAAAAGCAGTAGGAGAGTATAATATTACCGAGAGCTATACGTTAGATCAAATTGAAGCTATGAAAGAGAAAGAGGACATGAGCTTCTTAAAAGGTGTAGAAGAAAGTTTTTTAGAATTTGAGGAAATAAGAATAAATACAGAACGTGAATTTAATCTGTTTATGAATGGTAATAAACAAAAGCTAGAGGTTAAGACAGATACAAAATGGCGAGTATATTACCAAAATAAATTTATAGGATTGGGAATATCAGATTCAAATTCTATGCTTAAACCTTATAAATATTTCTAAAATGGACATACAATAGTCTCCCACTTCATGATTTTTCGATAAAAAAAGGAAAAATTTGGTGGGAGATATTATATGTTATAATAAACTTGAACTTAAATCAGTGGAAGTATTAGATCCCCCGAAGATAAAATAGTTCTCAATAAGAAAGGAGAGATAATGGCTAAAAAAAAGTACTATGCATATTATCTTATTGAAACAAAAGAAAAAGGTATACTGGAAAACTGGT
>CAZDNU010000096.1:0-2017 GCA_964506865.1 uncultured Fusobacteriales bacterium
TATCAATTCTCTTTGAGTTATTTCTCCTAGAAATTTACCTTTGTCATCAACTACAGGTATACCTCGTAGGTTTTCTACAACAAACCTTCGAGCTATATCTTCAAGCGTATCGCTAAGATAAGCCGGCTTTATCTCTGTATTCATTATATCTTCAGCTGTTAGTCTTTCACTTACATCTATTTCAGATTTTTTTATATTTTCATATATGTTATCTCTATCTTTATTGGTTTTTATTAATTCCAATAGGTCTTTTTTTGCTACCAATTTCATTATTGCAGACATTATTTTAAGCATGATTTTATTTTTTACTTGCCCAGCTATGATCATAAACATCACTTTGAGATCATCTGTATCTTTGGTAGCTGTCTCACATTTTATAGAATCACGCAATACTCCTATAGCCACTACCACATCGTCATATCCTTCTATCCTAGCATGTGGTATCCCTATACCTTGACCCATAACAGTGGATATCTCATTTTCCCTTTTCATCACTGCTGTCTCTATACTATCTTTCAATTTTGAAAAAGTTTCATCTTGTTTAGCTATTTTCTCCACAAGCTTTTTTATTCCTTCATCCTTTGTGACTGCTTCTATATCAGTAAATATTAGACGTTTATCTAGATAACTTGATAGTTTCATTTTTACTCCTCCTTTAATGATGATTGCAAACACCGGAAAAAGCCTCTAATAAACTTTCCTGTGTTCCATCATAATAATTTATTGCGTCCAATGGGCATATATTTTTACACTTCGTACATTCTTCAATACAACTTTCTGAATTTTCTAAACTTATCTGTCCTGTTTCCTTTTTTAGCAAATTATGTGGACATACCACTATACATTTACCACAAACGTCGCATTTTCCATTTATAATTGGATACCAATTTTTAGCCATTTCTCTATATTAAATCAAAAATGATTTTTATTTTTGATTTTTCCTCCTATCTTTCATTCTGAATTTTATCATATATTTAGCGTTATATCTTTTTGCAATTAAAAATCACTATTTGCATAAATCAAAGCATTTCATTTTCTTATATTATAACATGCTATATTATTTTTGCAAAGTATATTTTCCTCCAAACATACTCTTTCTTTTAGTGTTTCCAATTTTTTTATATAAATTAAAAAAATAGCCAGGCATAAAAAGCCTGACTCTAATCTATAATATCAAATACAGTTTGTGTTGATTCTATCTTTTTTACCATTGGCATATTTATATCAATTCCAAACATGGCACCCATAAGATCAACTTTAAGATTGCCCTTGGCATCTTCATATCCGCTAGCAGATGATTTTATTTTGTAACTCCCATAATCCAAATTTACAGTGAGTTTCCCCCCTGAATCAGTTGAATTTTGAGCCACAACTGTTTTTCCATCACTCTCATATATTATCACCATTGCAGATATAGGTCCTTCACCTTTTTTGCTTGTCTTGATATCTGCATCAGCTGAGCATCCCATAAACAAAACTGATATAAACAAAATTCCAATCAAAGATAACTTATTCATATTATATTCCCTCCATAATCGTTAATTTACTTTTGGCCATGTAATAACGCCATATACCGGTCCAGTATGAGCTCCAATAACTGCTCCTATCTCAAAACTGCCTATTACTTTTATTCGGCTTTCTTTATCCGAAACTTTAATTAATTCATTAATCTCTTTTTTGTTGGCGTTTGCACTTGTGATAAAATAAACGACTATAGAGTTTGCTTTCGATTCGGCTTTTAACACCTTTTCTATATATTTTATTGCCTGCCTATCACCTATGACTTTTTTTTCTAGGTATACTTCACCACTTTTAAAGCCAAGGATAGGGCGTATGTTTAACATCCCTCCTATTATAGAAGAAGCTTTCCCTATTCGACCGCCTCTTTCCAGATATTTCATCTCATTTACTACAAAATATATTCTAGAATTTTGCTTTACTTGTTCTATCCATTCAAGTATTTTATCATATTTTTCGTTATGTTTTGCCATTTTAGCTGCCTGTATCACCAAATGCC
>CAZDNU010000097.1:0-2425 GCA_964506865.1 uncultured Fusobacteriales bacterium
ATATTCCCTAAAAAAATATATATTGCAATACCTTTATAAAATTTTATAAGATACAAATTTTGATTTTTTATTCCAAAATTTGAAATCATAAATATTATACACAATATAATGATGACAATAAAGTAAATACCCATATTTTTCTCCCCGCTATTCTTTTTCGGAATTAATATATATTTCTTGCTTACTTATTCACATATTTATTACTTTATTACTAAGTTGCAATATTTTCAGATTTTTGTGCTTTCTTACTAATTATTTTTCCCACAGCATTTTTTATATTTTTTACCACTTCCACAAAAACAAGGATCATTCCTTCCTATTTTCTTGGGCTTTATTAACTCTTCTTTTTCTTCAAAATACAAATCATCTATTACGCTTTCATCGTAATCCATTCCCAAATCCATATTATACTCATTACTCATTTCGAGCTCCTCTTCAAGTACTTTTTCGAAGCTTAAATCTATATCAGTATCACTTATTTCAATTTCATAAGTTGCATCTTTTTTAAAATTAAAATCTCTGCGCTTTTCACTGCAAATATCTTCTAGTTCTTTTGCTCCTATATAATCAGCAATTATAAGTACAAACTTTTTAAATATACTTTCTTCATTTTTATCTTTTAAAACTTTTTCTAAAAAATCTATAAGTCTTTTTCTTCTCTCTAAATTATTATAACAAAGATATATTAATGCTCTTAATACAACAGTTCTAGAAAATACATTATTGTCTATTTTATCTACATAAGCAAATAATTTTTCAATATTATTTCGTCCTAATTTTACAAATATTTGCCACATATCCTCTATATAAAATTTCCCAAACTCTTCCTCAAAAAAATTAACCTCAAGTTCTATAATTTCTAGCAATTCATCTACAATATTGGTGTTATCCATTTCATATAAAAACATAAGAATTTCTAAAAAATCATATTCTTTTTTTTCTCTAACCACTGCAACTTTTTTCTTTTGCAATCTTTTTTTTAATAAGTTTTCAAAATATATACTTGCAGCTTTTACTTCTTCATCACTTTTTTTTATTTCTTTTAGCAATTCTAATAATTCTAACAGAGATAATTCTTCATTATATCTATAGACTAATCTTTCATTCATTTGCTTTCACTCCCTATTTCTTTTATACTTTTAATTTATTTTCTAACTTAAGCAAGTGGTTTCATACTACGTTACATCTTCAATAACCTTCAGTATTCCATCACATCTATTTTTTCATTATATATTATAATATTACTTTTAAATGCTTTATATCCTATTTTGCCCATCTTGTCAAATTTAAAAAAGTAAAAACCCACAAACAAATGTTTGTGGGTTGTATATTCTGAATATATTATCTTTTTGAAAATTGTGGGCTTCTTCTTGCTTTTTTCTTCCCATATTTTTTTCTTTCTACCATTCTTGAATCTCTTGTAAGAAGTCCTTCTTCTCTTAAGGCTTTTTTGTATGTTTCATCATTTTCAAGTAGAGCTCTTGCTATACCATGTCTTATAGCTCCAGCTTGACCACTGTTTCCGCCACCTTTTACGTTTACTCTTATTCCAAATTTATCTACAGTATCTGTAGCTTCAAGTGGTTGCATAACAATCGAAGACAATATTTCTCTTCCACCAAAATATGCTCCCATATCTTTTCCATTTATTAATATTCCTTTTTCACCAGGAATTAATCTTACTCTAGCTACGCTGGTTTTTCTTCTACCAGTTCCCCATACTTGTTCTTTAACAGCCAATTATATATACCTCCTTAAACTTCTAACTTTTCTGGTTTTTGTGCAATATGTGGATGATTTGGTCCTACATAAACTCTCAACTTTTTCAACATTTGACTAGCAAGTTTGTTTTTCGGTAACATTTTTCTAACTGCTGTCATGATAACCTCTTCAGGTTTTTTCTCCAACATTTCAGTTAAAGTTCTTTGTTTTAATCCACCAGGAAATCCACTGTGTCTGTAGTATTTCTTTTCTTTCATTTTATTACCTGTAACAGTAATTTTTTCTGCATTATATACTACAACATAGTCTCCATTGTCTACATGAGGAGTATAATTTGGCTTCTTTTTCCCCATAAGAGTCATAGCAATTTCTGTTGCAAGTCTACCTAATATTCTTCCTTCTGCGTCGACTTCATACCATTGTTGGTCAACGTCTTCTTTTCTAAGCATTGAAGTGTATTTCTTCACTAATCTTTCCTCCTTAAAATTTTATTAACGGGTTTTGTAATGTGGGAAAGGTTCATTACGGGATAAATTTTACTACAATTCAAGAATTTTGTCAATGTTTTTTTGACTTTTCTATAAATTTAATCTATTTTTATCCAGTAAACTCCTATAAATAAAGGATATAAACTTCTTTTTTATTCTTTGGAAACGGGAACAACACGCCGTTCACTTTATGCAAATAATTTCTATTTTATATA
>CAZDNU010000098.1:0-1609 GCA_964506865.1 uncultured Fusobacteriales bacterium
TGGAGCTTTTGAATGCCGAAAAAGTTGTAGATACCGTTGTAAATAAATATGTTGGAATGTTTAAGGGATTAAGTGATCCAATGTATAAACAAAGATCGGCTGATATAGAAGATGTAGGAGAAAAAATAATACTAAATTTACAAGGTGACTCTTTGGATTATGAAGATATTAATGATAAAATTTTGGTTGCAAAAGAGGTGAAACCTTCAGAGCTTTTAAATTATCATAATTTAGGAGTCAAAATACTTGGTATAGTTACTGAAAGTGGTGGAGAAACTTCACATGTAGCAATTTTAGCAAAAACACTAGGAATTCCAACGCTAATGAATGTAAAACAAGCTACTTCGATTGATTTAGAAGTAAAACGGGATATAATACTCGATACAAGAAAAGGTAAAGAAATGCTTATCTTGGAGTATGATGACTATTTATTGAAGTGGTATAAAAAAGAGCTAGAAGAATTTCATTTTGAGCAGCTAGAGTTGGAAAAGTTGATTTCGGTTCCAGCCAAAACAAAATGTGGCGAATTTATTGGCTTGCATGCAAATATGGGGGCAGAAGTGGAGTTAGAAAGTGTAAAACAATTTAACTCAGATGGGGTAGGTTTGTTGAGGACTGAATTTTTATATATGGAATCTGACCACTTTCCTACAGAAGAGGAACAATTTTTAATTTACAAAAGTATAGCTGAAGAACTTGGATCAGAAAAGAAGATAATTGTAAGAACTTTAGATATTGGTGCTGATAAAAAACTAAGTTACTTTGATTTGCCAGCAGAAGACAACCCATTTTTGGGGCTTCGAGCGATTAGACTTTCCTTGTTACATAAAGATGTATTTAAGACACAACTAAAAGCTATTTTGCGCGCTGCATATTACGGAGATATAAAAATAATGTACCCGATGATAGCGAGTGTCGACGAGGTACTAGAAGCCAATAAAGTTTTAGAAGCAGCAAAATTAGAATTAGAAGAAGAAAATCGAGTATACAAAAAAGATATAGACGTGGGAATAATGGTAGAAATACCATCTACTGCCATAATGGCGGATGTATTTTCAGACATTGTTGACTTTTTTAGTGTAGGAACCAATGATTTGGCACAATATGTTTTAGCGGCAGATAGATTAAGTGAAGAAGTGTCACATATATATGACAGCTATCACCCTGCTATTTTCAGAATGATAGCTGACATAGCAGAGGTAGCGATAAGCAAAAAAAGAAAATTAAGTATATGTGGTGAGTTAGCTGGAGAGCCAATGGCGGTCTTAGCATTTTTGAGTTTTGGGATAAGGGAATTCAGCATGCTACCTGCTTTTATACCAAAGGTGAAAAAAGTAATACGAAGTGTTTGTATAAAAGACTTAAAAAAATTGAAAAACAGTATTCTTAACGTAAGAACTTCAAAAGAATTAAAAGGCTTACTAAACGATTATTTGTTAGGGGTGATGTAAATGAAAGAAATAAAAGTTGAAATAAAAAATAAAGCAGGGTTACATGCTAGACCATCAGCATTGTTTGTACAAGTGGCAAACCAATTTGAGTCTGACGTGATAATTGAAAGTAATGGAGAGGAAGTGAATGGCAAAAGTATAATGGGGTTAATGCTCCT
>CAZDNU010000099.1:0-1548 GCA_964506865.1 uncultured Fusobacteriales bacterium
CTGCTATACCAGTATGCCCCTCAAGCCGGTCTTCACCTCCACTAAAGCGGGTTGTGGATTACAAGGCACCGCCAACTCCCCGGCTAGTATGGCTTTACAAGTATATCATATATTAACTTGCTTTGTCAAACTTTTTTCCTGATTCAAAGCTTTTGATTTATATACATTAATTGCTTTTGTAGTCTCGATCCCATTTATACAAAGTTAAATAAAGCGATCTCATTTTACCTTTACTGATTATCTCAGAAAAAACTACCAGGTCTTGCTCTTTTATGTTGATTCCTCTTGTTAGTTTGCCATATGCTTTTTTTATAAATTCATCATACGAATTAAACCCAGACGCCACATAGGAGTTATATTGCTTTACTGCCATCACAGTCTTATCTGTCCTGATATATCTTTTCCCTTTGATAATTCTTTCATCTTTTATTCCATTAAATTTTATAAGTTTCATCTTTTTCCTCCAATCCTTAACAAAAATTTTCCAAAAACTATTTTAAGTTATTCTCCTATACATATCAGGACTCTTGTATATCAAAATAACTTCCTCTGAGTAGTATCTGATAGATCAGTTACAGCTTCATACTCTTTTAGCTTTTCAACTACTGTTTTGGATGCTTTAGTTCTTCTCATAAGGTCCTCAAAAGATAAAAATTTTGCCTTTTCTCGTTCACTTACTATATTTTCTACTACTGCTTCTCCAAGTCCATTTACAGCAATTAAAGGTACTCTTATTTTTCCATCTTCAATCAAAAAGCGTTTGGATGCTGATTTGTAAAGATCCACTCCTAGCATCTCTATTTTTCTATAGTGCATTTCTAGTAGTATCTCTAACAAAGTCAATTCACTTTTTTCTTTTACATCTAATTTCATTTTGCCATCATATTCTATTTTCTTATTTCGTATTGTTTCCAAGCCCTTTAGCATCGTCTCAGAATTAAAGTCAGATGCCTTTCTACTAAGAAACGCAGCATAAAATGCCAGCGGATGATGTACTTTGAAGTAAGCTATACGCATAGCCATCATTACATACGCCACTGCATGTCCTTTAGGGAACATATACTTTATTTTTTGACAAGACTCTATATACCAATCTTTTACATTTTTTTCTTTCATCAATTCCGAATATTCTTTCCACTTTTCAGGATCTTTGCTTGGTTTGCCTTTTCTTACAAATTCCATTATTGTAAAAGCTGTGCCCTTTTCTATCCCATTATCTATAAGATAGTTCATTATATCATCTCGTACAGATATTACTTCGGATAACTGTGCTATTCCATTTTTTATATAATTTTGTGCATTATTCAGCCATACATCCGTACCATGAGATAAGCCAGATATCCTTACTAATTCTGCAAATGTAGTCGGCCTTGTATCTATTAGCATCTGTCTTACAAATTGAGTACCAAATTCCGGCACCCCATATGTTCCTACCGGTGATCCTATCTCGTACTCTTCCACACCAAGTGCTTTTGTCGTATTAAATATAGACAAAGTCGCCGAGTCAGCCAAAGGTACATCATGTATATCTATACCTGTATATTCTTG
>CAZDNU010000100.1:0-9895 GCA_964506865.1 uncultured Fusobacteriales bacterium
ATAATTATGAGATGGTATCTCTATTATCTGGTTCTCTATCTCATCTTCAAGAATATAATCTGTTAGTTGTTTTTTTAGTCTATCTGCTGTTTTCATATCTATTCCAAGCAAAGCTGCTATATCATTTGTAAAATGCTGTCCACCTATAGGTATCACACTAGTATATATCAATTTATCATTCTTGTATACAGCTATATCAGTAGTTCCACCACCCATATCTACAAGAATAGACCCAAGTTGTTTTTCTGTATCTGTAAGCACTGCTTTTGCTGAGGCTAAAGGCTGCAGTACTACATCTTCCACTTCAACAGATAATCTATTAACACTATTTACCAGTGCATCTATTGCATTAAGTTGTCCTGTAACTATATGTACATCTGCTTCTAATTTTACTCCTGACATGCCAATAGGGTTCTTTACTACTCCGGAATCATCTATTCTATAATTATATACTATTTTATGAATAACTTTTCTATCTACCGGTACTACCTTGCTAACTGCCACCTCACCTAACGACTGCTTATCTGCCTGCGTGATCTCTCGTGGTGTCTTACCTACTACCACTGTAGCATGACTCATCAACGACTCTATATGTCGCCCTGCTACTCCTATAAATGCTCCCTCTATACTGACATCTGCCATATGTTCTGCTGCCTGAACAGAAACTTCTAAGTCTCTAGTCACTTCCTCCACATCTACTACCATTCCTTTTTTTAGACCTCGCGAAGGACTTACACCTGTTCCAATTACCTTGAAGCTCCTATTATCATTGTTGACTTCTGCAATTATGGTATATATTTTACTTGTTCCTATATCTATTGCTACTAATAGTTTTTTGTTTTCCATTATTTCCGTTGACTTGGATTTATATTTTTTGTAGCCCAGTCTTTCAGTCAACGGGTTTTCACCTCCCGTTTAAATTTTATATCAAAAAAAGATTATATTCTACTTTTTAAAATTTACGATCTCCAATCAATAGAAGGAAATTTTTATTTTACTATTAATTGATTATTTTCGGAGCTTAAATCTATATACCTTAATTCGCTTCCTTCTCGTTTCAATTTCGAATATAAGTTGTACGCTGTTTTATATTTTTGTTCCTCTATCCCTATATCTGTTCGAAATTCAACTCCATCTTTCAAAGTCAAATTTATTGTCTTTCCTTTATAGTAAATCTCAGAAACTTGTCTTGATAATCTAAGATTTACAATTTTACTTACTACTTTTAATAAGTTTTTTATCTCCTCTTCATGCGATATATTCAATATTATCATATCTTTTTTTATTGTTTCTGTCCGATATGAAAATATAATCCCCTCTTCATCGCACACATATATTCGATTATTTAAAAGCACATACGAATACGGAGTGCGCTCTTCTATCTCCAATACAATAGTATCAGGAAGTATTTTTTTTATGCGAAGTGATTTCACTCTTATATCTTCACCTGCATATTCCCCGATTTTTTTAGTATTGATATACCAAATATTTTCCCCTCTCAGATTGTTTATCACATCTACAAGACCGGGATTACTTATAAAATATTCTCCTTTTATTTCTATCTTAGTAATCTTAAATAAATCACTATCTAAAAATAAAAACAATTTACCTAAAGCAAATATTATAAAAGTAAATAGTATTCCAAATTTCAAAAGCGTTCTTATTCTCATTTAATCCACCTTATCCAAAATCCAATTAATAATATATCATTTTTTTATTTATTTTGCAAATTTTTCTACTATTTTTTTTACAAATCCTTCAAAAGAATAACCTCTTAAAGCTGCTAATCTTGGCAATAAACTTGTATCTGTCATCCCAGGCACTGTATTTACTTCTAAAAAATATAATCTATCTCTTTTCAGCATCATATCTACCCTTATCCCGCCTTTTAGGTTCAATATTCTGTATATTTTCTCAGAAATTCGCATTGCTTCCTCATATGTTTTTTCATGTATTTTAGCAGGAACCTCAAACTCTGTTTGACCCTTTGTATATTTTGATTTGTAATCATACAAACCTGATTTTGGTTTTATCTTTAATACTCCTAGAGCTTCTCCATCCAAGACACCAACAGTAAGTTCCTCTCCTTTTATAAACTCTTCTATCAATATTTTTTGTCCATCTAGTGTTTCTACTGCTTCTATTACTTCAGTTTTGTCTTTACATACATATAATCCTATACTAGATCCTTCTTTTGCAGGCTTTATTATCACCGGATACTTATCTATTGCATCCAAATTTTCATAAGTTTTTGGCATAGATATATTTTCAGAATATAATATTCTTTTACATATATCTTTATCAATTGCAACTGCACTTGCTATAAAACCACTTCCTGTATATTTTTTTTCTAAAATATCAAGAACTGCCTGAATACGGCCATCTTCACCAAACTCCCCATGTAAGGCTATAAAAGCAAGATCAAACTCTTCTTTCTGCAAAGCTGTAATCATATTATCTTTATTTAATTCTAAAGGAAAAGCATCGTAGTTTTCTTTTTTTAACGCTTTTAGTATAGCTTTTCCTGTTTTTATTGATATTTCTCTCTCCGATGACACACCACCCATCAAGACTGCTATTTTCATGATTTATTCTCCTTTATATATCTTATTTTAATATGATTATTTCTTCTTCTAATGTTATGCCAAATTCATTAAATACTCTTTTTTTACATATTTCAATCAATGATATTACATCTTCAAATTTCGCATTATTTTTGTTTATTATAAAGTTTGAGTGTCTTTCTGATATTTGAGCTCCACCTATTGTACAGCCTTTTAGACCTACTTTTTCTATCAGTCTGGCAGCGTAATCATTTTTTGGATTTTTAAAAATACTTCCAATATTGGGATACTCTAGTGGCTGTTTTTCTTTTCGTCTACTTAAAAGTTGTAATACCTTTACAATATCATAACCCTTCGTCAGCTTAAAAGTAACTTTTGTGATTATATTCTTCTTTTTTTTAAATTCTGTGCATCTATACGAATACTCTATATCTTCTTTTTTTTTGCTTTTCAGATTATAATTTTCATCTAAATATTCTATATCTATTATTTTTTCAAATATCTCTTTTCCATATGCGCCTGCATTGATAGCTGCAAGTCCTCCTACAGTTCCTGGTATCCCTGCTATCTCTTCCAATCCACCATAGTTATTTTTATTGGTATATGATATCAAGTCAGAAAATTTCAAGCCAGCTCCTACTTCAAATACCCCTTCTTTGATCTCCTCTATTTTATTTAAACCACATAACTTTACAAAACTTTTATCTATATATTGATCTCCAAACAATATATTTGATGCATTTCCCAATACAAAATAATCTTTTTTATTTATTTTTAAATATTTTAAGTCTTCGTAATTTTCTATAAATATAAGTTCTTTAGCTTTGCCACCAATTTTTATATATGAATACTCTTTCAGTCTTTCATTATTTTTAATATACATAAATTTATTTCCTCTCAAAATTCTTATAAATTTGTAATTTTTGAAAAAAGCATTTTTTTGTATTCATCTTTGATTGAATATGCCATTTGAGATATATTTCCCGCTCCCATAAATATATACATATCTCCTGTATTATAATTTTTCAAAATTAAATCTTTTAGTCCATTTTCTTCATTTATTATGTTTATATTTTTATTACCATTTATTTTTGCAGCTATCATCTCTGAACTTATACCTTCTAAATTTTCTTCACCTGCACTATATATAGGTAAAAATATAATCTGATCAGCATCTTCAAAGGCCTCACTAAATTCTGTCATAAGGTGTCTTACTCTACTGTATCTATGAGGTTGAAATATCGCTATAATCCTTTTTCTTAAAGTTTCTCGTGCTGCTTTTAATGTTGCTTTTATTTCAGTTGGATGATGAGCATAATCATCCACTATAGTTATATCATTTTCGTATAATATATCAAACCTTCGTTTTGCACCTCTAAAAGACGCTAGTGCTTTTTGTATTAAATCTTTGTTTACTCCTAGTTCTATGGCTAGATATATTACGCCTAGTGCATTAGATATGTTGTGCTCTCCAGGAACTCCCAAACAAAACTCTCCTAAGTTTTTTCCATTTTTTACCACTTCAAAACAATTTTTGTCCTCTTTCCTTATTATATTTTTAGCATATATATCCGCGGTTTCATCTTTTACACTATAATATACAACTTTCGCTTCATTTTGAGATAATTCGCATAGTTGCGCGCAATCCTTGCTTATCAAGACTTTCTCTTTTGTGTTTTTTATGAATTCTCTAAAAGATTTTTTTAAATTTTCATAATTTTCATGATAATCCATATGGTCTTCTTCTATATTGGTAATAATCGAATAATAAGGACGCATATATAAAAATGAATTATCGCTTTCATCTGCTTCTGCCACAAAAAAGTCAGATGATCCTATCTTAGAATTACTATTTATTTCAGGTAATATTCCGCCTATTACTATGCTCGGATCCTTTGATAACATCGATACACCCATCATAGAGCTTGTTGTCGTTTTGCCATGAGTCCCTGCAACTGCTATCCCTATTTTATCCATCATCAATTTTGCTAATAATTCTCCTCTTTTTATAATTTCCAATCCTTTTTCTTTAGCATAACTATACTCTGGATTACTATCTTTTATCGCACTAGAGTATACTACTGTATCTATACCTTTTAAGTTGCTCGCATCATGATTTGTATAGACTTTTATTCCCATTTTTTCAAGTTCTATGGTGATCTCTTTTCTTACCATATCTGATCCACTTACTTCATAATTTCTTGCTTTCATCATCTTCGCTAATCCACTCATACCTATTCCATTTATTCCGATAAAAAATACTTTTTTCATTATTTATTCCTCCATATATCTAATTCCCTTAGCATTCTTGTTGTTGCTTTTCCCTTTTTCATTTTTTTTATATTTGATGATATCTTTTGCAAATATACATCATCTTTTATCTTCGAAAACATATATTCCAAAGCCCTATCTATATTTCTGTTATCAAATAATTCTGCAGCTTCAATATCTGCAAGAGTTTTAGCATTTTCATACTGTCCTACATAGTCATACGGTATCATAATAGATGGCTTTTCCAGCTCTATTATCTCTGAAATCGTAGAAGCTCCCCCTCTTGATATTATCATATCTGCCGCCGCCATTATATTCGCCATATTTTCAAAGTAAGGCTTTATTACATCATCCGGCTTCATCTTTGTTACTTTTTCTGTAACTTCCGTATAGTTATTTTTACCTGTAGCCCAGTATATTCTTATATTCTTTTCAGCAAAAAATCTCTCCCACTGTTTTATTATTGCATCGTTTATATTTTTTGCTCCAAGACTTCCACCTACTATTAGAAGTATTTTCTCATTATCACGCAATTTAAGCTTTTCACGTTCTTTTTGCCTATCTATTGAAAAAAAATTATCTCTTATAGGATTTCCCGTAACTATTACTTTTGGCTGATACTTCATCGGAAAATTATTAAATGTTTCTTCAAAACTAACAAACAATTTGTATGCAAACCGATAAAAAAGTTTGTTTGCCAGTCCCAATTTTACATTTTGTTCGTGAAGATATACCTTGACTCCACTAGTCAAACCTGCCATAAGCATAGGTATTGATATATAATTTCCAAAGCCTATGATAGCTTCCGGTTTCTCTTTTTTTACTATTTTTTTACATTTCAAAAATGCTTTAAATATTTTTAATAACGCTCTAGGATTTTTTCCAGATATTATATCCAAACCTATAAAATCATGTCCCGATTCTGGCACAAGATCTTTTTCCATCCTATACTTCGTTCCTACAAATATGACATCGCTTCCTCGATCACTTAATTCTTTTGCTAATGTCAATGCAGGGTAGATGTGTCCTCCGGTTCCTCCTGTTGTCAATATTACTTTTCTCATTACTTCTCGCCCTCTTTTATTATATTTATCAATATCCCAAACGCAATCATCAATGCCAGCAGTGAGCTACCACCATAACTTATAAATGGCAATGTTATCCCTGTAGTTGGACTTAGTCCAGTTGCTACAAATAAATTTATAAGTGCTTGAACCATCACTAAAGATATTATTCCAAACGCTAAATATTTACCATAAATATCTTGGCTGTTTTTTATGATTTTAAATCCAATAAAGACCATTAATACATATAAGATCAGTATAAACATAGAACCTATAAATCCTAATTCTTCTGCTATAATCGAAAATATAAAATCTGTATGTCTTTCTGGAAGATAATAATATTTTTGGATACCATTTCCAAAACCTAAGCCAAATATCCCCCCATTTCCTATGCCTATTACTGATTGAGTAGCTTGGTATCCTCCACCTACTCCATTATGTTTTATTCCCTCTAAAAAACTTTTCACTCTTTCCCATCTATTAGCAGAACTCCTTATAAATACAATTCCCATCGACATTATTGCTAAAAACATTAAAAAGGAATAACTTTTTTTTATATTTGATATAAACAACATAAACATCGCCACTAAAAATAAATGAACAGAGCTACTCAAATCTTTTTCTATCAATATTAAGAATACATAAATTACACTTACTATCATTCCAGGAATGAATATATCCCAATTTTTTTTATGATTTTCTTCATAGCGAGCAAGTTGACCGGCAAAGTAAACCACAAAACATATTTTAGCAAATTCAGCAGGTTGAACCGTCATTCCGCCAATGACTATCCAACGTGTCGCTCCTTTCGTTTCTTTTCCTATTAATAATACGAGTATTAAAGCAATCAATCCTACTACAAATGGTATCCATCTATTTTCTTTATACGCTTTGTAATTTATATTACTAAAGACGACCATAGCAATAAAGCTTATCAAGTAATATACCATCTGCTTTATCATATAACGCATAGTTGGCTCTGCAGGATATCTCTTTATAAGATACAATAGCAAAATTATAAAAATAGCAAATAAGCCTATAAAAATATTTCGCTTCATGTTTCGTTTTATATCCAAAGTATCTTTTTCTTCTACCAGTACCAAATTTCCAAAAACAAAAAACACAGTTACAAATAAAGCTATACCTATTATTATAAACAAAAAAAAACTATATTGTAATACGCCACTCTCTACTGCTCTACCAGCATCTTTATATATGCTTATTGTAAAGCTTGCACTATAAATAAATATAATACTTATAAACGAAAAAATTATTAATATACTTATTAATGAGGTTTTTAGCGTTGAACCCTTCTTTATCATATATATAAGTCAGCTTTTTTTAAGCTAACTCACACCTCCCTTATCTTTTCTCTTGATATTTATCTCTGATTAATTTTTTAAAAACTTCTCCTCTATGTTCAAAACTTTTAAACTGATCAAAACTTGATGCTGCTGGAGAAAATAACACATACTTTTGCTTATCTCTTTCTAAAATTGTATCCAAGGATTCTATAACTTTTTCTAGAGTATATAATTTATAAATGTTTTCCTTTTTATAACCCAATTTTAGTAATTTATTTTCAATCTTATCGGCTGTTTCACCTATCAAAAATACTGTTTCAATTTTTTCTGTTATCAAAGTACATAACGGCATAAGGTCAAGTTGTTTGTCTTTTCCTCCGCATATCAATACAATTTTTTCTGTGAAACTCTCTATTGCTTTTACTGTAGAGTCCAAGTTTGTACCTTTTGAGTCATTTATAAATATAAAATTCTCTGTTTTATAAAACTCTTCCATTCGGTGCTCCAAGCCTTTTGTATTGTACAAAAATTCTTGGATTTTTTTGTCATCTATACCGATAATCTTAGCAGTAGCAGTTATAAATAGTATGTTTTCTAAATTATGTACTCCTTTCAAAGATAATTTATTTGTCGATAGTATCGCTTCATTATTGTATACTACTTTATCATTTTTTACAAATATATTCGAGCTCTTTTTTTTATTTTCTTTTGATATATATAATTTATTGATCTTATCACTTATAAGTTCTACCCGTTTCATTATCTCTTTATCATCCAGATTCACTATCGTATAGGTTGCTTCATCTTGATTTTTCATTATGTTAAATTTTGCATCATAATAATCACTTAATTTTTTATATCTATTTAAGTGATCAGGACTTAAATTTATTATCATGGATATATAAGCTTTAAACTTTTTTACTGCTTCTAATTGATAACTACTTAGTTCTAGTACCACAAAATCCAAATCTACTTTTTCTGCTACTAACTCAGCAAAGGATCTGCCAATATTGCCACACGCCTCTACCTTATATCCGGCATATTCAAGTAACTCTTTTAATTTCGTAGCAGTTGTTGTCTTTCCATTTGTACCTGTTATAGCTATTATCTTATATGACGAATATCTTGCAGCTAGTTCTATTTCATCTATTACCTCTATATTGTTTGCTTTCGAATACTCTACCAGTGGATTTTTAAAAGATATTCCCGGGCTTTTCACCATTAAGGAAAACTCTTTTATATTTTTATTTATATACTCTTTTTCTGCTTCGTTACTCATTTTGTCATCATATATCATATATGATATATTTTCTTTTTCCAGTAATTTTCTAGCGCCTTTGCCACTTACTCCAAAACCATATATAATTACTTTTTTCATTATTTCTACTCCTCTTTTCTTTCTATGCTTTACCTAGTGGTAACTTTATTATAAATTCTGTTCCTCTACTTAATTCATTATTAATATAAATATTACCATTATGATCTTCTATTATTTTCTTGACCATTGCCAAGCCTAGTCCAGTACCACTTTTTTTGCTTGATATAAATGGTATAAAGATTTTTTCTTTTATATCTTCTGATATTCCTGGTCCATTATCTCGGATACGTATAAAGAAACTTTCATTATACGTTTCTCCGCCAATCATTACTATTCCATTTTCATGATCTATTGCTTCTATTGCATTTGAGACTATATTTATAATCACTTGTGTCAATTTATCTTTATCAACTGATATAAAAGGTAAATCATCTTCCAAATTTATAAATACTTTTATTTTTTTCTCTTTTATATTCGGATAAAGCTTTTCAACGCTACTTTTTATTAATTTTTTTATATCACATACTTCTATTTCCAAATTCTCTACTTTTGCATAGGATAATAAGTTTCTCGCAAGCTTATTGAGACGCATTGATTCATCTACTATAGTATGTGCATGTTTCTTCAACATTGGGTCTTCTGTTAGCGATTCTATAATTTGAGCAAACCCAGATATACTTGTCAGTGGATTTTTTATTTCATGTACTATACCGCTTACCATTTGCCCCATTAGCGACAATCGTTCTGATATAGCCTTTTTTCTTTCTAGATCTCGTATATGCAAAATATCCTTTTTAATTCTATATTTCATATCTGTAAATTCTTTTGCTAGATCTCCTATCTCATCTTTTCGTTTAAGCAATCTTTCATCTATCTCTTCTTCAAGATTTCCCCCACCTATTTTTTTCACTACAAGTGAAAGTTCATTTACAGGTTGGGTAACATAGTTAGCTAATATAACCCCTATAATTATTGATATTATTATACCAAAAAATGCTACAAATTCTACTGCTGAAAAAAGTGTTTTCTTGAATTGATTTAGTTTTTCTTTTGAAATAGCAGTAGTCCTTATGTAGCTTTCATGCATTTTTTCATCTACTTTTTTATCATACTCTTCAAAGCTTTCATTAATAGTACTCTCTATCTCTCTTTCCAGTTCTTCTGCATCTACATCAGAAAATGCATCATATATATATTCCTGCGACACTATATACAGTAGTGCTTTTTTATAGGTATACTTATATATAGTATATATATTATTGTTTAGATGTTTTTGAAAAATGTTTGTATTCCTATTAAATACAATTTCATCTATGTTTATATCCGTAAACTTTTGACCTTCTTTATTTATATTTTTATGCTTTATTATTTGCA
>CAZDNU010000101.1:0-21328 GCA_964506865.1 uncultured Fusobacteriales bacterium
ATCGTTCTTTTTCTTCTTTTGTCATATAGGCACCCCCCCTTATTTTTATAAATGTATTATATCATCCTGGGGTCAATTGACCTAATAGTATTATATCACTTATGCAAAAAACTGCAAGAGAAACTTTGAACACTGTATTAATTAATTTTAGATATGGTCGAAACTAAAACTCCTAGAAAAACTTATCTACTCCCTAAGTTCGCCCTTACCTTTTACTCAAGCTCTCCACTTTTTTCGCCAATTGGCAAGTTACTTTTTTTCTGCAACAAAAAACTAAGGAAAAATGCCGTTCCTGCAAAAACTCGAAAAAACTACAACTAAAAATTACTCTTCTCAAAAAGATGAAAGTGCAAAGAATAGCCGAAAAGCAATTTTAAATCTTAGTAATTTACCTCAAAAAGTTTGCAGAAGATTTTCTGAAAAATGTATAAAAATCTGTGGGAAAATAAAATTTGATATTATTGTATTTTGCAACTGTCTAAAATTATGGTATAATTTATAGAAAAAATAGAAAAATAATATTATATTGGTAAAAAAAGTGAATAATATTGAAAAATGTTAAGTTTCATGGTAATATTATTTCTGTTATACACCTAGTAGATATGTACATATGTAATTGTTTTAAAAAATCCAAGTTGTCAAAAAATCGGAGAAGCTAGTTTAGCAATAAGTAAAATAATTATTTATAAGAGTTTGCTTGTAGTCAACTATTATATTGGAGCAACTTTTGTAGTTGACTGCTATTTTTACGACTATGTAATTGAAATTTAAATATTGAGTAGGTGAAGAAATGATAAGTACAGGCATAATTGTAGAATACAATCCTTTTCACAATGGGCATAAGTATCATCTAGAAAAAAGCAGAGATCTGAGCAATGCAGATGTAGTGATAGCTGTGATGAGTGGAAACTTTGTACAGAGAGGACAGCCTGCAATTGTAGACAAATGGAAAAGGGTTGAATGGGCTCTGAAAAATGGTGTGGATATGCTAGTCGAGTTACCTGTAATTTATTCATGTCAAGCTGCTGAAATCTTTGCACTGGGAGCAGTAAGCATACTAGATAAATTAAATGTAGACAACCTTGTATTTGGATCTGAAAGTGGAGATATAAAAGGTTTAGAAAATACTGCAAAGTTACTAATAGATGATAAGGAAAAAATAGATATTGAAGTAAGAAAGTATACGAAGGAGGGAATTAGTTATCCAGATGCATTTGCCAAAGCAATAGCATCATATGGCATTAATGATATATTTACTCCAAATAATATACTGGCAATAGAGTATCTAAAGGCAAAACATAGCATAAAGTCGAAAATAAATGCATTAACAATAAAGCGAAAAGCTGTAGGATATAATGATATTGAGATAAAAGGAGATATAGCAAGCGCTACATCAATACGAAAAGCTTTGTTTTGGGAAAATTCAAATAAAATTAAATATACTCTGCCAAAAAAAGTATATGAAGAGCTAATAGATGAAAACAAAATACAATTTAAAGATTACTATGATATATTGAGATATAGAATAATAAGTAGAAAAGATAGTTTGGCAGAAATTCAGGATATGGAGAAAGGTTTTGAAAATAGATTATACAAATCAGCAGTAAAAAATAATAACTTTGATGAATTTTATAATGAAGTATTGACGAAACGGATAACCATGTCAAGGTTAAATAGAGTTTTGTTGCATAGTTTATTAGAGATTACAGAGCAAGATACAAAGTTTGCAAAACAAAATCCATTTAATTATATAAGGATTTTGGGATTTAATGATACTGGAAGATTATACTTAAATAAAATTAAGAAAGAGTTAGAGGGCAAATTAATAACGAAATTGAATTATCAAGATAAAAATATTGATGACAATATAAAATATTTATTGAAAATAGAGGAAAGAGCTAATAATATATATAATATAATATATGGTGGAAGAGAAAGAAAAATACCGATATATCATAAATCTAAATAATAAAAGGAGTGTGAGTTTGATGATAGTATTAATGAACTTGGAGGTAAATAAAATCTAAGTGATTTAGCCTCCAAATTAAATTTTGTAGCAAAATAATTATAAAAATTACGGAGGTAAAAATGAAAAATAAATTGAAAAATAATCAAAAAATAGATAGATGAGAGGAGAAAAAATATGAAATTAAGTTCGGAAGAATTTTATGAGCTAATAGCAGCTTTGAATGATCACGCTATGCAGATTAAAGGTGTAGAAATGGAAAATAATGAGGAAGCTATAGAATTTACGGATACAATAACTAAAAAAGTACATAATTATATATTTTCAGAGCTAACAGACGATGAATTTTATGATGGAAAATTTGATGTGAAAATACAGATAGAAAAGAAATAATAAGGAGAAAAAAAGTGAAAATTATTATCCTTGCTATAAGTACTGTTTTATTTATAGGTTTAATAATAGTAATAGTGTTTATAAAAAAGTATATAAATAAAATAGAAAACTTTAAAAAGCTTGATTTAACAGATGTATATAATAATGTTGACTTATGCATAGAATATAATATTGGGAATAAAAGAGATCCTAAAGATTATGGCTTTGATTATTATGAAGAAGAATACTTGGAAAAAAGTGATGAGATTCTTTTGAAGTCATGGCATATTCCGGCAAAATATACAGATAGTAAAAAAGCAATCTTGTTTGTACATGGACGAGGAAGTAACCGCTTGAATAATTTGCAGTACTTAGAAATATTGAAAAAAATGGAAGTATATAAAGATTACCATGTGATATTGCCTGACCTAAGGAATTCTGGAGAATCTGATAAAAGTAAAACATCCATGGGATTTGGAGTTGCTAAAGATATTTACGCTATAATTACTGAAGCGAATAGAAAGTATGGCATAGAGCAATTTGTAATGTATTCATTTTCTATGGGGGCATTGGCCACTATGATAACTTATGATATGTATAGAGATGAATTTGCAAAAAAAAATATTCAAATTGAAAAAGTAATAATGGATAGTCCACTATCAAATATAAAAAAAGTATTGCTATATAGATCGGCCAAGATGAAACTTCCAAAGATACTATCTTATCTTGCAGTAACTGTATTTACCAGAAAATTAGATAAAAAGCATAGAAGGTTATCTAAAGTTATACAAAGTTATAAAAATCCAGTATTGATAATTCAGTCGAAGGAAGATGAAACGACTCCAATAAAGTATTTAAAGAATGAAAAATTAGATAGATTTGAGAACGTAAAGATCAATTATTTTGATAAAGGGATGCATGTGGCGTTGTATAATAAAGACAATAAAAACGGTTATGAAAAAATAGTAAAAGATTTCTTAATTAATTAAAATAATAATAGTGAAAGCTCTTCTAAAGTATAAATTAGATTTTTAAAATTTGTACCTTATGAAGAGCTTTTGTTCTAAATAGGAGGACACAATTTAGTTGACAAAATTAAAAGAAAATGATATACTTTGATGGTCAAACTAAAAGAAGCTAAAAGGAGGTTTTTTTATGTGTATTGCTTTAGTAGGAGGAATAAAGGGTATAGAAAGAGATTATAAGGATATGGCAAAACAATATAATGTAAAATACAAAATTTTTAATCAAAATGTACCGAAACTTTGTAAAAAGATAGAGAATGTCGATTTAATAGTGCTCTGTACAGGCACTGTAAGTCACAGTATGGCAAGAGCGTGTAATAAAGTGTGTAAAAAACGAGATATAAAAATCGAAAGAGTAGTTTATGCTAGCCTTAGTGGACTTGAAAAAATTATAAAAAAACATATTTAAGTCAAAATGCAAAGAAAAAAAGGAAATATATTTTTTTACAGTAAATTAACAATAGCTTAATAACATCATTAATGAAATTAATACTTTGCAAGATAAGATATATTGTATGAATGGAAACATATATAATTTATATTTTTAATTGATGGTGTAATGGTGTAATATGTGTTTAAGGTAGGGAATAATTTGTTAAGACAGTAAAGTTATAAAAAATATAAGGAGAGTGATTTGAATGAAGAAGGGACTAATGTTATTAGCTGGAATGTGTTTAGCTTGCAATATAGTGATTGCAGAAGAAGTAAAAGAAGAGGAGAATATGCTGGAAACTGTAAAAACTGCAGTTACATCAACATCTTGGGATTTTTCAGGTACAAATGTAGAATTTGAAGCAAAGTTATACGATTCGAACCAAGATACGCAAGAGATGGGTACGGACTCAGATTTAATACTGAAGGTAAAGAAGCAGTTGGATACTAAGACATGGATATACTTTAAATATGATACAGATGATGCGAATCCAGACAATACTGTAGAGTTTGTTGCAAAACGCAAATTTAATGAGTATTTGGAAGCTCAAGTCGATCTGGATGTAGATGTAGAAAATGGTTTGGCTATATCAGAAGATAGTGATAGTGATAAAGTATGGATAAAATACTATCCAAATGAGAAGTACACAATAAAGCTTGCTCCTTATGATATAGGAATGGAAGTAGGTAGCGAATTTGAAACGGATGGTTTCCAAGTATCGCCTGGGATGCAATTGGATACAAAAATATCTGATGCTGTGACATTTGTGGCAGGAATGGGAATAAATGCAGTAGAAGAATTAGATGGTGATGGTTATAACAATATAGGATATAAGTTAGGAGTAGAGTATTCTGGTGAGACTATGGGTCTTACAGCATACCTTGCAGGAGATACTCAAGATGAAGAAGATATAGTTGCTGATACTATATCTACGTATAATATGGCAGCGAATTTAGCAGGGTCAGCGTCAATGGGTAAAATGGCAGTAGACTTTGAACTTGCATATCAAGACTTAAATCAATCAGGAGATACGGGACTTGATGAAAGTGATTTTGGTCTATTTTTAAAAGGAACTTATGATATGGGAAGCATGAGTCCTTATGTAGCATATAGAATGGTAGGAGAATATCTACATTTTGATGATAGTGACTACTCTGCCACTTTAGCAGGAATGGATGTGCCAGGTCATGGTGGATTGAACTCAATAGAGATAGGGATGGATTTTGGTCTAAAGGGTGGCCTTACAATTACTCCAAGCTTTGAATTTGTAACAACAGATCAGAAGATATTTGTAGATGCTGATGGAGATTTACAGGATAGTCATTCTGTATTGACTGTTGCAGCAGAAGTAGGATTTTAAGTAATCTTTCAAGAAAAAAAACCAGGGTCTGACCCTCTGGTTTTTTTACTTTAACTTTACAAAAATTTAATAAAAAATATACAAGAAATTGATATACTCTCCTTGAAAAGAAAATAATTAAAAAATTTAAGGAGAGTGATAAATGATGAAAAAATTGATATGCCTTTTAGCAGGTATGGCGATTTTAGGTGGGACAGCATTGGCAGAGGAGAATACTGAAGCGAAAGTTGCCAAAAGTTTAGAAAAGATTGAAAAACAAATAACATCAACAAAATGGAGTTTTAAAGGTACTAATGTAGAGTATAAGTTATACCTTCATGATTCGGAAAAAGAAACAATAAAAAATGGTAAAGATGAAGATTTGGTATTGAAAATAAAAAGAAAACTAGATGATAAAACATCAATTTACTTTAAGTATGATACAGATGATGATAATCCAGATGAAAAAGTAGAATTTGTAGCTCACAAAAAATTCAATGAATATTTGGAAGCTCAACTTGATTTGGATATATTAGTAGCTGACGGAATAGCAATAAAAGAAGATAATGATAGTGATAAAGTATGGATAAAATATCACCCGAATGACATGTATACAATAAAATTAGCACCATATGATATTGGTTTAGGAGTAGGAGATGAATTTGAAACTACTGACGAGCAGTTGGCGCCTGGTGTACAGATGGATATGAAGATATCAGATACATTTAAAATGATGGCTGGATTGGGAAATGAGCCTGTAGGAGATGAAAACAACTTTGGATATAAATTGGGTATGGCATACCAAGGTGATTCTACTTCTTTGAATGCAGTGGTGACTGGTTCTACTCAAAAAGAAGATGCTGGTGTAAGTATATATGATATGTCTGCTAATATAGCTGGAGAAATGGAAATGGGAAAATTAGGATTGGCAGCTGAAATAGCTATACAAGATCTAAATGAAAGCATATTTGGGGCAGATGAAACAGATACAGCTGTTTTCTTAAATGCATCTTATAGCATGGGAAAAGTGTTTGGAGATACCAAGCTTGTACCTTATTTGACATATAGAATGATAGGAGAATATGCTTATTTTGATGATGACGACTATTCATCTACTATAGGAGGAAGCGGTGTAGCAGGTCATGGTGGTTTAAACTCAATAGAAGTAGGAAGTAAATTCAAATTAAAAGGTGGCTTGACGCTACAACCATACTTTGAAATGTTAAGTGCAGATAATAAAATATTTACAGATACAGATGGAAAAGCAGAAGATACAAAATCACAATTAGTAGTAAAAGCAAAACTAAAGTTCTAATTTTGAGTTTTACATATAAATTTCATTTTAATCCCCTTATTAAGCATTTTAGCGGAGAAGAGGCTAACCCCAAAAGGGTTGGCCTCTTTTAAGTTTGGTGACAGGCACCAAAACAGCGAAAAGTGGAAAAGTTTGTGGAAATATAGTGGGAAAAATATAAAATTATGTGGAAAAAGGTGCCTGTCACCTTTTTTTAAAAACATTGAAAAAAAACATATAACGATATAATATGGAATAAATGGCTTTAAACTGGTAAAAAACAGATTATTCCACCAAAAAAAAATTTGACTTACAGAAAAATTTAGGTTAATATAAAAAAGTAAATATTAGCACTCAAAACTAGAGAGTGCTAACAAAAGAAATTAATTATAGGGAGGGATTTGAAAATGACTATAAAACCAGTAGGAGAAAGAATACTACTAAAATCGGTAGAAATAGAAGAAAAGACAAAGGGTGGTATAGTATTGCCTGATACGGTAGTAAAAGAAAAATCAACTATAGGAGAAGTACTGGCAGTAGGTGACAGTGAAAAAGTAAAAAATATCAATGTAGGAGAAAAAGTAATATATGCTAAATTTTCTGGAACAGAGATAAAAGATGGCGGAGAAAAGTATTTATTGGTAAGTATAGATGATATATTGGCAAAAGTAGAGATGTAAACAAAAATTATATTTTAGATATAAAATGGAGGTGCGTTATAAATGGCAAAAATATTAAAATTTGACGAAGAAGCAAGAAGGAGTCTTGAAAGAGGAGTAGAAACACTAGCAAAAGCAGTGAAAGTGACTTTGGGACCAAGAGGAAGAAATGTAGTATTAGAAAAATCGTTTGGAGCTCCTACAATAACAAATGATGGAGTAACAATAGCAAAAGAGATAGAATTAGAGGATCAATTTGAAAATATGGGAGCACAACTGGTAAAGGAAGTAGCCACAAAAGCAAATGATGTAGCTGGCGACGGTACTACCACAGCTACAGTACTGGCAGAAGCGATGATAAAAGAAGGCCTGAAAATGGTATCAGCTGGAGCTAACCCTATGTTTGTAAAAAGAGGAATAGAAAAAGCAACAAAAAAAGTAGTAGAAGAGTTAAAAGCTAGATCAAAAGATATATCAGGTAATGACGAAATAGCACAAGTGGCCTCAATATCTGCAGCAGATGAAACAATCGGAAAACAGATAGCTGAAGCAATGAAAAAAGTAGGAGAAACAGGAGTAATAACTGTAGAGGAAGCAAAATCACTTGAGACTACTCTAGAAGTAGTAGAGGGCATGCAGTTTGACAAAGGTTATGTGTCACCTTATATGGTAACAGATGCAGATAGAATGGAAGCAGACCTTGATGAACCATATATATTGATTACAGACAAAAAAATATCAAATATGAAAGAGATATTACCTCTATTGGAAGAAGTGGTGCAACAATCGAGACCTCTATTGATAATAGCAGAAGATGTAGAAGGAGAAGCTTTGGCTACCTTGGTAGTAAATAGACTGCGAGGTACCTTAAATGTAACTGCAGTAAAGGCTCCTGCATTTGGGGACAGAAGAAAAGCGATACTTGAAGATATAGCTATATTAACAGGTGGAGAAGTAGTAACAGAGGAAAAAGGACTGAAACTAGATGCAGCAACAGTAGATATGCTTGGAACAGCAAAAAAAGTAAAAATAACGAAAGATAGCACTATTATAGTAAATGGAGCTGGACAAGAAGATATAATAAATGCAAGAGTAAGTCAAATAAAAACTCAAATAGAGGAAACAAGCTCAGATTATGATAAAGAGAAGCTGCAAGAAAGACTTGCAAAACTATCTGGTGGAGTGGCTGTAATCAAAGTGGGAGCAGCTACAGAAACAGAGATGAAAGAGAAAAAAATGAGAATAGAAGATGCTCTAAATGCGACGAGAGCAGCAGTAGAGGAAGGTATAGTATCTGGTGGAGGAACTATCCTGATAGAGATAGCAAAAGCTATGGAAGGATTTACACTTGAAGGAGAAGAAGGTGTAGGTGTAGACATAGTGAAAAAAGCATTGAAAGCTCCACTAAGACAAATAGCAGAAAATGCAGGATTAGATGGTGGAGTAGTTGTAGAGAAAGTAATGAATTCTGAAGCTGGAATAGGCTTTGATGCAGCTAAAGAAGCTTATGTGGATATGGTCAAAGCTGGAATAATTGATCCAGCCAAAGTCACTAGATCAGCAATACAAAATGCAGCTTCGGTATCAGCATTATTACTTACAACAGAAGTAGTAATAGCTGACAAAAAAGAAGAGGGCGGAGCTAGTGGTGGAATGCCAGCGGGAATGCCTGGAGGAATGGGCGGTATGCCAATGATGTAAGGCCAAGGCCTTGTAGATAAATATAAATAAATAGAGATAGTCCCCATGATAAGAAGTAATTCATGATGGGACTATCTTTATTTATTTTAAGTTTTACTTTAAAAAAATAAAATAATCTGCTATAATCTATTATGGATAAAAACTATATTAATAAGATAAAAAGTAAAAAGAGGAAATATAAAAATATTTTGAATAAAAAATAGGGTGATTACATGAAAAAGTTAAGTTTAAAACATCACATAATGTTATGGGCTAGTTTATTTTTCTTTATATTTTCAATATACATATTTTTGCAAGTGACTAATATGTATGTAAAGACATCAAAAGACAAAGTCAAATCAGAAATAAAAATATCGTCTAAGACGGCAGCTGATATAATCGAGGAAGAAAAAAATAGATTGATGAAAGATGCTCGTATAGTTGCCAATGACGAGGTAATGTTTTATGCTTTTCGTGACAAGATATACGGAGCAGGAAAGTGGAAAATTGATAAAGAAAAAAAAGAGGCAGTAATCAAGATAAAAGATATGACTCCTACTAGATCATATAGTCTTATAAATAGAATGAATAGTTATATCTATCAAATAGGTATTGGCCATATCCAAGGTGAAAAAATAATGCAGTTTTTTGATGAAAACTTACAACCTATGAGCTCAACATACGATATGCCTGCAGATATAAGTGATAGTAATAATAAAATGTTTTTGTCAGATGTAATAGGCAAAGTAGGTGAAAGACGGAGTGTAAATGCTACTGAAATATCGACATTTCAAAAAATTGGAAAAACATTTTTAGTGAAATCCGCATCGCCAATAGGCAAACATACCAAACTTGGAGATCGTAATGTATATGGAGTAGTGGTAGTAGAACGAATTATGAATAAAAAGTTTTTGTATGAGATAAAGAGTAAAATAAATAAGGAATTGCTTGTAGTATCTGAAGGTGAAGTAGCTACAAGTACTTTTGATGATGAATTATCAAATACGCTTAAACAAAAAATTCAAAACTTAAAAATCGAGGGATCGGAAGAATATCTTGAACTTAGAATAGGTGGAGAAGATTATGGCTTTTCATTTTTTCCTATATATGATTATTTAAATAAAAAAATAGGCTATATTGGAGTAGCGCACAATCTAACGCACATAAGACAAGTACAAAGTGAGGCAATAAGATCATTTTTGATTCATGAAGCTACAGCAGTAATAATATTACTTACATTATTTTTGATTATGTCAGCGATAGAATATAAAAAGTTTCAAAAAATATTGATAGCGTTGGAAAATATAAAAAAAGGAAAATATGAGGAAAGATTACCGGAATTTGATAGAAAGGAATTTAAAGCTTTAGCAGACGGAATTAACTCTTTGGCAGAATCAGTAGAGCAAAGAGAGCAAAAGTTAAAAAATATTAATTATGACTTGGAAGGATTGGTACAAGAAAGGACTAATGAATTAGAAATAAGAAATCATTCATTTAAAAGTATATTAGATAATGCTGGACAGGGTTTTTTAGTTTTTGGGCAGGATTTTAAAATAAAAGAGGAATATAGTATAGAGTGTGAAAAAATATTTGAAAAAGAATTGGCAGACAAAAATATAGTAAAAGTTTTGAATCTCAATTTAGAGCAAAAAGAGTTTTTCGAAGAAACAATAACTGATATATTTGAAGAGAAAAACAAAATAAGAAAACGTTCGTATATATCTCTTTTGCCTAATGTATTAGAAGTAAATGGAAAGATATTAGAAATAGCCTACAAAGTAATAAATACTTCGTGGCGCGATGAGATACTTTTGGTAATCACAGATATAACAGAAAAAAAGAAATTGGAAGAGCTTATAGAGAAAGAAAAGATCATTACAGATATGTTAATAAATGTAGTGAAAAATCGAAAATTATTTAATAACTTGATAAAAGAATTTAGATGCTTTGTAAATGAAGAGCTAGCTGAAATGATAAAAGAAAGGTTAAGTAAAGCAGAACTTTTAAGTGTATTATTGATAAAAATACATACGTTCAAAGGTAGTTTTAGTCAAATGGGTCTGGAAAACACATTTGTATATCTTGCAGAATTAGAGGAAAAATTATTTTTTTATAAAAAAAACAGCATTACTCTTGATACTAAAGAGATAGAGATCTTTATAAAGAATGCCGGGTTTTTAATAGCTTTAGAAGATGATTTAAAGATAATAAAAAAATATCTTGGAGATGAATTTTTGAAAAAAGAAGATATGCTTGAAGTGAAAAAAACAGAAATAGATGAAGTTATAAATCTTCTGAAAGAAAAGTCGCAAGAAGATGATTTGGAAGATGTAATAGATAGGCTAAAAAAATTGAAAAGAGTCGATATTAAAGATTTGGTATACCCTTATCGAAATTATTCAAAATATCTAGCACACAAATATAACAAAGAGATCGAAGAACCAAACTTTATTATAGAAGATATATATGTATCACCTGAAAAATATGGAGAGTTTTTTAAATCATTGGTACATATATTTAATAATATATTTAGCCATGGCATAGAAGGAGCTGAGACACGATATATAAAAGGTAAATCCGAAAAAGCAAAAGTAGAATGCCAAATATATGAAGAAGATAAGCAAATTGTGCTAAGGATAAAAGATGATGGCGCTGGAATAGATTTTAACAAAGTAAGGGAAAAGCTTTTTGCCAGTCCAAATTATGATATGAAAGCGATTAGTATGCTTACCAAAGAAGATCTAATAGACATAATAATGTCAGAAGACTTTACTACAAAGCAAAGCTCAGATGAACTGTCTGGTAAGGGAGTAGGAATGTATGCAGTACGTCTAGAATTAGAAAAATTAAATGGAAAACTGAAAGTAGAAACTGAAAAAAATAAAGGAACTGAATTTATATTTAATTTGCCGTTAGATAAATAGGAGGGAGCTATATTTTGTATGGATGATACTTTGATATTTGGATATGAATTTTCAAAAGGTAACTTACAGACTATAACAGAATTAAGTGACAATATAGTTGAAGAAAAAGAAAATTTATGGCTTCATTTGAATATAAATTCGAAAAAAGCTGTAGAGTGGATAGAAAAACAAAAAATAATACCTAAAAACATAAGAGAGGCATTATTTGATGATGACACAAGACCGAGATTTTTAGAAGAAGAAAACGGAATATTTCTAACTTTGCGAGGCATAAACTTCAATGAAGAGTCGGAAATGGAAGATATGGTGGTATTACAGATGTGGGTTAGCAAAAATATGTTAATAACAGTAAGAGATGAAAAGATAAAAACTATAACAGAGATGAAAGAAAATCTGGATAAAAGAAAAAGTTTTGATGGAAATCTTACGGATATACTTGTAGAAATATGCGAAAGAATGACAGAAAAGATAGCAGATATAACCTTTGAAATATATGAAAAAGTGGATGAGCTAGAAGAGGATTTGTTTGAGAAATCAGAAAAAGAGTTTCGATCTAATATAGCAAATATACGTAGAAATATTGTAGGGTTACGTAGATTTATAGTACCACAAAAGGAAGTTTTTGCAAAATTGATAATAAGTAAGAGTAATATAATAAGTAAATCAGAAAAAAAAGATCTAAGAGAAGTATATGAGAGAGTTTTGCGAATTATAGAGGATCTGAATGCGGCAAGAGAAAGAGCAGCGGTAACTCAAGAGGAATTTAATGGGAAAATGGCAGATCAGATGAATAAAACTATGTACGTACTTGCAATAGTATCGACATTATTCTTGCCGCTAAGCTTTATTACGGGATTATTGGGTATAAATGTGGGCGGAATGCCCGGAATCGAAAATGCTAATGCATTTTATATAGTATGTATAATCATATCTATATTAGCGGTATTGGAATATATATGGTTTAAGTTGAAGAAGATAATATAAAAAAGGGAAGAGGGCGATATGAATGAAGAAGGGTTTAATAATGGTTTTATTTTTGGTGATATCAGGATTTGCTCTAGGAGAAGAGATCGAATTTTGGAATTATCTTACAGGAGAAAGAAAACAAGTACTGGTAGAATTAGCAGAAAAATATGAAAAAGAAAGTGGGAATAAAGTAAATGTAAAGTCTATTCCATTTGATGCGTTGCAGGGTAGATTTTTTACATTGGTGCCAAGAGGAAAAGGTCCGGATCTTTTGATAGGTCCTGCAGATTGGATAGGATCATTTCATACAAATGGATTGTTAGAAGATATTGGTGATATGGTAAGTAATGAAGAAAAAAAAGAACATTTGGAGATGATATTAGGGAACTGCACGTACAAAGAAAAACTGTATGGCCTACCAGTAGGGCATCATACAATATCTTTGATATATAATAAAGATATGCTGCCAGTAGCACCGCAAAATACAAAAGAACTTATAGAGCTTGGCAAGCAACATACAAATGAACAAGAAGGGAAATATGGCCTTGTATACGACAAAACAAACTATTACTATCACTTTCCTTGGGTAGGAGGATTTGGTGGGGTAGTACTAGATGAAAACAACAACCCTACTTTTGACAGTGATGCACAAATAGATGCACTGACTTTTGTAAAATCTTTGCAAGAAGACGAAACACTGATAATGCCTGAAGATGTAGATTATAATACTATGATGACTATGTTTCGTAAGGGTCAAAGCCCTATGATGATAAACGGATGTTGGATAATATCACAATTAAAAGAGTCGGGCATAAACTATGGTATAGCAAGAATACCAATGGTATCAGAGACAGGATTATGGCCAGCTCCACCTATGGGAGCAGAAGTACTGATGATGTCATCGCAGTCCAAAAACAAAGAAGTTACGCTAGATTTTATGAAATATATGACCTCACATTCAAGTCAGCTTACTTTGGCGGATTATGGATTTTTACCATCTAGAAAAGAAGTATATAAAGATGAAAAGTTGAAAGAAAGTCAATATTATGAGCATCTGATGGAGTATAGAAGCCATGTGAAAATATCAGTAACTATGCCATTGGCTCCAGAAATGAATATAGCTGTGTGGGGTGAAGGCATAGGAATGCTTGGAAGTGTATTTTATGATGATATTAGAGCCAAAAGAGCTGGCAGAATAGCACAAAAGTATTCTATGGAAAAAATAGAAGAGTGGAGAAATGAATTAAAAGAAGAAAATTAGTCTTTCCTAAAAAAACTCCATAGCTTGTCGATAATAATAGGGTTGGGAAAGGAGAGGATATAATATGATAAGAGGATTGTATACTGCAGCTTCAGGTATGATGGTACAAATGGAGCGAGAAGACACAATAGCAAACAATATAGCTAATGTAAATACCACAGGATACAAAAAAGATCAAGCCGTGATAAAGCAATTTCCTGAATTTGATATATACAGAAAAGATGATGAAAAAGTAGTAACGCCTTTTGAGCACAAAAGTAAACTTAGCAATATAGGTAGCTTGGGGACAGGAGCTATATTGGATGATATATATACCGAGTTTACTCAAGGCTCAAATATAAAGACGGATAATAAACTGGACTTTGCAATAGAAGGCGAGGAATTTTTTGCTGTAGAAGTAGAAGGGGATATACGTTTGCAAAGAAATGGTAATTTTTCTTTGAATACAGAGGGTTATCTTGTAAATTCAAATGGACATAGAGTTTTGGGGCATTCTGAAAATGGACGTGTAGGGTATATACAGATAAATGGCAATGAATTTTCTACAGGAAGAAACGGTGAATTATTAGGAGCAGAAGTAGAAGGAGATATAGAAGAGATAAGTGGAATAGCGAGGACGGATACTCAAATAAATAAAATAATGACAGTAGCAGTAGAAGATAAAGCAAACTTGAATAAAATAGGTGACAACTATTACTCTTTGGAGCAAGTTGAAAATGCTCAAATAGCAGAGGAAAGTAAAGTTCATCAAGGCTTTTTAGAACATTCAACTGTCAATACAGTAAAAGAGATGGTTGAGATGATAAGTTGTAGCAGAGCATATGAAACCAATCAAAAAGTACTAACAACCCAAAATGAGATGCTTGGTAAAGCAGTAAATGAAGTAGGGAAATGGACTTAGTATGAGATGTAAAATATGATAGAGGTGTTTAGCAATGAAAGAAAATTTTTGTATATTACTATTGCTTATTTTGATATTTGGGGCATGTAGCAACGCAAATAAACGAGAAGAAGCAGCTAAAATGATAGAAGAAATACCGGAAGCCTTTTCAGAATTTGAAGAGGAAGACATAGAAAAACAAGAATATACAGGTTCACTTTGGAATGTGCAATCAAGAAGCTTGTATAATGACAAAAAAGCTTCAAGAGTAGGCGATATAGTATCGATAGTGATAAGAGAAAATGCAACAGCTACTCAATCAGCAAGTAATAGTAGAAGCAAAGGCGGTAAAATAGATGGAAAAGCTGGAACAGGGTTTCTGAATTTTTTACCAGAGTTGGGAGCTGAAGGTTCTACAGAACTGGATAGTGCGGGAAGGACAAGTCGAAGTGGAAATCTTACAGCTAAGGTATCAGCTAGAGTCTATAAAAAAGATAAATACGGCAATTTATATTTAAAAGGAAGAAGAAATGTACTTATAAATAGTGAGTTGCAGGAGATAGAGATAAGTGGATATGTGAGAACGCAAGATATAACAATGGAAAACACAATAGAATCAGAATATCTAGCAGATGCCAGAGTAAAATATAATGGTAAACTAGTATTTGATGGCAAAGCAAAACCTGGATTTGTATCAAATTTTTTATCAGGAATAATAGGTATTTTCTTTTAGGAGGAAGTCATGAAAAAAGTAATAATAATAACAATGACATTATTATATATAAGTGTAAATTGCCTAGCTAGTCAGAAAGTACGCCTAAAAGAGATATCAAGAATAAAAGGAGTACGATCAAATCAGCTTGTGGGGATGGGGATAGTAGTAGGGCTTGCAGGCGATGGCGACAAATCAGAACTGGCTCCACAGATGCTAAAAAACTTGTATGCGTATTTTGGTACTGATATAGCTCGCTCACAGATAGAGTCGAGAAATGTAGCAGCAGTAATGGTGACAGCGGAGCTATTACCTTTTAAAAAAGCAGGCGATAGAATAGATATTACGGTATCCTCAGTGAATGATGCTAAGAGTCTAGAAGGTGGCGTACTTTTGCAGACCCCTCTTATGGGTGCAGATGGCGAGATATACGCACTGGGACAAGGCTCTTTGACAAAAGTCAACAATGAAACTTCTAACCAGGTAAATGGATATTTGCAAGATGGAGCTATAGTAGAAAGAGAAGTTCCCTTGAAATTAGAATATGACAACAAAATCTATCTAATATTGAATAATCCTGACTTTACTACAGCGTCGAGGGTAGCGGATGAGATAAATAAGATATTTAATTTTGAGACAGCTAAAGCAATTGATGCCTCTACAATAGAGATAGAGAAAACTTATGCTTTTTCATCAGACATAGTAAGTTTTTTGTCAACATTGGAAAATGTAGAAGTGAAACCGGATAGAAAGTCAACAATAGTAATAAATGAGAAAACGGGAACAATTATTTTAGGCGAAAACATAAAAATAGCACCGATAGCAATAGCTCAAGGAAGTCTGTCTATAGCAGTATCAGCACAAATGGATATAAGTGAAAATGATAAAAATGCTGAAGACAAAGGAAATACTTTCTATTATGATGAAGGAAATACTGTAAAAAATATAGTGAAGATGTTAAATGCTGTAGGAGCAACGCCAACAGATATTATCTCAATACTTCAAGCGTTGAAAGCAGCAAATGCAGTAGATGCCGAGATAAAAACTATGTAAAGGAGTGAAGAATATGTTGACAAATAATTTAGGGTATGTTAATTTATTAAAAGAACAAAAAATAGATAAAGTAGAAAATAAACAAGAAAAAGAACTAAAAGAAACTACTCAAGACTTTGAAAGTATATTTTTAAAGATGATGATAGACGCTATGGATAAAACTATAAGTCGGGAAGATAATCCTTTTTATGGTGGAAATGCCGAAGATGTCTTTCGTGGTATGTTAAATGAAGAAAGAGCAAAAGACATGTCGGAAAATGGTGGCTTAGGATTAGCAGACTTGATGTATCAACAACTTTCAAAAGGTCTTAAGTAAATAAAAGGAGGTCTTGATGAAAAAATTATATCTAATGGTGTTTTTTATATTATGCAATTATACATATTTAAAGGCAGATATATTGCAGCTAGACGAATTAAAAAAAGGACTTAGTGGTAAAGGATATACTGTAGTGTCAGGAGAAAATATAGAAAAATTTGATTTTGAGATAATATCTATTATAAATTCGAGCGAGAGTTTTGGCAAGGTAATACTTGCTAAGCTATATGGTAAAGCTATGGAAGAAAGTGGTGGGATATCTGAAGGCATGAGTGGAAGTCCGTTGTATATTGATGGAAAACTTATAGGTGCTTTGAGTTATACCCTAGACTATGATTCGGAAAATATGGCAATAATAACTCCAATAGAAGATATGCTCGACATAAAAAAACATGAAAAAAATGGATATAAGTTGGTGGAAGAAAAAGATATAAAGCCGGGAACAGCTGTATCTATTAGTCCTGTACGCGGTGATATAAGCTTTGATAACTTAGGTACAATAACCTTGGTAGAAAATGGTGAATTTTGGGCATTGGGACATGCATTCAAAGGAAAAGGAAATATAAAGTATTTTTTAAATAAAGCAGTCATAGATTATAGTATAAAAAATTCTAGATCTCCATTTAAATTAGGCCATTCTTTAGAAACTATCGGTATGGTAACTCAAGACAGGAAACATGGAGTTTATGGTGTTTTTACAGATGAGATACCAACGCAGAAAGTTAATATAATTTTATTGAAAAATAATAAAAGGAAAAACTTTAGCATTGAAGTAATAAAAGATAAGAGAGTTTTTGAAACATATTTTAGCAAGATAATAGAGAATGTATTATACAAAGAGTTGGATTCTGATGAATATATAAATGCAGCTTATAATTATGAGTTACAAAACTCTACAGGTAGATTATTTTATTATGAAGATGTAAATATATATAAAGAAAACCTTATCGGGAATTGTGCTGCGGATATATCAGAAACCTTACTAAGTGTTGTTGACAATCCTTTTGAATATATAGAATTTGATGCTGTGAATGTCACAATAAACTTATCGGCAGAAAACAAAACAGCGTATATAAATAAAATGAAGATAATAAATTCAGTGCTTAAACCAGGGGATAAATTAAGAATGGAAATAGAATATTTTGTTCACCAAAGTGGCATGAAAAAACAGAAAATAGAGTTAAAAATTCCTAGAAATTTCAAAGTGGGAACACTGACAGTAGAGCTTAGTACCGGAATGGATGAGCAAAGATCAATTGAAAATTTTGAAAGTATAGGAAAGATGATGCGTTATCATAGAGAACGTCAAAAAAATAATGAAATCAGTCTAAAACTAAAAGGAGACAGAAATACAGTAAAAACTTCTATTAATATACCCATACACAATTATGTATTTGAAAAATCTTTCTTTTCAAAAGATATAGTAATAGATAGTTTTGAAGCGGAGAATGATGCAAATGAATATTTTAGACAACGTAATTAAATTAGGAGAGATATCGATATTTGTATTGAAAGGCTTGAAAGGTATAGGTAAGTTTTTTGTTTCGAAAAATAAACTTATACGTCGAGCCTTTTTTGAACAATTATATAGTTTTGGGATAAAGTCTTTTCCGCTGGTATTTATAGTATCTATATTTACAGGTATGGTACTTATAATACAATTAGTGCCGGAGTTTCGGAAATTTGAAGCAGAAGGACTCATTGGCGGTACTATAGCACTAGCTATATGTAGAGAATTAGGGCCTACCTTGACAGCGGTGATAATCTCAGGGCGTATTGGATCGGCGATAACAGCAGAGTTGGGTAGTATGAAGGTAACGGAGCAAATAGATGCCTTGGAAGTAATGGCTGTAGATCCAATGAATTATTTAGTAGCACCTAGAATATTTTCGGGTATAATAATGTTGCCAAGTCTAACTATTATGGCAGATTTTTTAGGAGTTATCGGCGGTTATATTATAGGTGTAGGTAAATTAGGGCTAGTATCAGGAACATATATATCAGGGATAGAACAACTACTAAGCTTGCGAGATATAATGGGAGGACTAGTAAAATCTTTCTTTTTTGCCATAATAATAACTTCAGTAGGCTGCTATAAAGGCATGAATGTAAAGGGAGGCTCAGAAGGTGTTGGAACAGCGACTACAGCTTCGGTGGTACTTTCTATAATGTTAATCCTTGTTTGCAATTTCTTTTTATCATATTTTATTTTTGGATAATATTGGGAGGGAAGTATGTCAATTATATTAATCGTATCTATTTCAACCGTGATGTGTGCTTTTTTAATTTTTTGTAATATAAAATTACATAAAAAAGATAAAATGGAAAAACGTGCTTTTTTAAAGCTAATAAAAGAGATAGTAATGGAATTTGATTCAAAAGATCCTTATTTTAATGGTCATACTAGAAAAGTCTTGGAATTGGCTACAGAAATGGCAAATCGTTTGAATCTAGATGTTAAAATGAAATTTTACTTAGAATTGGCAATATATATAGGCCAAGTATCAAAAATAAGAATACCAGAAAGAATATTGTATAAAAGAGAAAAACTAAGTGATGATGAATTTAATATAATTAAACGTTCACCTATAATTGCTTATAAAATGGTAGATAAGATAAAAGAAGTAGAAGAGATAAAGAATGTAGTGAAATATCAACATGAAAAGTATAATGGCGAGGGTTATCCAAAAGGTATTAGCGGAGAGGAGATACCTTTGTTGTCAAGAATTATAAATATAGCGGACTCTTATGATGCAATGATATCAGAACGTCCATATAAGTCAGCTTTGACAAAGACGGAAGCCTTAAAAGAATTAGAAGAACAAAAAAATAGGCAGTTTGATCCAAAATTAGTAGACTTGGTATTGGAAATTTTGCAAGAAGAAAAGTTAGACTTAAATTAATCTTAGGTATAGAGAGGTGACTACCTTGAAAAAGTATGTAATAAAAGGAAAAAATGAAAATGAAATATTGAAAAAGGTAGCAGCTCATTTCAATGTCCCTATAGACTTTGTGAAGTATGAGCTAGTTACAAAGGATAAAAGTTTCTTAGGAAAAACTAAAGAAGTGACATTAAAAGTATGGATAGAAAAAGATAACTTAATGGCAAATGCCAAAGTAGAAGAAAAAAATCATACAAAATCAAAAATAAAAGAGAAACGAGAAAATCATAGTGATGACTTTGAATTTGATATAAGGAAAAATGGGATATTTTTGACAGTAGCATTAGAGGTAAAAGCTGACGAGGAATCTGAAAGGAGTCTAAAAAGAATACTGAAAAAACGAGAAATAAAAAATCCAAATGATGAAAAAGTGAAAGAAGCCTTATATGAGAAAAAAGGAGAAGCAGTAAAGATAGCAGAATATGACAAAGAATATTATATAGATTCGCTAATACGATGTGAAGTCCAAAAAAATGGGATGGAAGCAATAATAGAAGCACATCCACCTATAAGGGGAAACCATGTAACTTATGAGCAAATAATGCGACTGTTGCAGCAAAATGGAATAGTTTATGGTATAAAAGAGGATGCTATACGAGAGGTAGAAGAAGATAGACGCTACAAAGAGGTAATAGTAGTAGCCGAAGGTAAAAAGCCTGAAAAAGGTAAAGATGCTCAAATCATACCATTATTTGATACTAGTCAAACGGTAAAAATAGAAAAAGATGATACTGGACGAGCAGATCTAAAAAATCTAAATTTGATTGTAAATGTAGAAAAAGGAGATACCCTAGCTCAGAAAATATTTGCAACAGATGGAATAAATGGAATAACCGTAAAAGGAGTAGAAATAATTCCTGATCCAGGAAAAGACAAAAAATTTCCTGCAGGGAAAAATACAGAGGCAACAGAAGATGATGAATTCTTGATATCTACTATGGATGGACAACTAACAGAAGTAAATGGAATCATAAGTGTATTACCTTTATACGAAGTAGCCGGGAATGTGGATTATTCTGTAGGCAACGTAGAATTTAATGGTACAGTACATATAAATGGTAGAGTTGTAGAAGGGTTTTCTGTGAAAGCAAAAGGAGATATAATAGTAGAAGAGATAGTCGAAGATGCCATACTAGAATGTGAAGGTAATGTCACAGTGAAAAAGGGAATAATCGGCAAAGAAGATGGTAAAGGATATATAAAAGCAAAAGGTAACGTAATGGCGAATTTCATACAAAACTTCAAAGTAGAAACAGAAGGATCTGTGGAAGCTCTAGAGCATATTATGCATAGTGAAGTAGATGCAAAATATATGGTGAAATGCTTGCGAGGAAAGGGAAAGATAATAGGCGGGAACATAGCTGCAGGCAAAGAGATAGCAGCAAAGTATGTAGGTAGTGAGTATGGAACTACCACAGGATTGAACGCAGGAGTCAGCCCAGAATGTATAAAACAAAATAAATTAGTAGAAAAAGAGATAGGAAAGCTTGCAAAAGAGAAAGAAAA
>CAZDNU010000102.1:0-1599 GCA_964506865.1 uncultured Fusobacteriales bacterium
GATACAGATAAAAATATAACTGCTGTTTTCCGAAAAAAATTGAATAAGCCAAGCCTAAATCTTAGTCTACATACTGATCCTAAAAAAAGTGGAATGTTATTGGCAGTACCGGAAAAAAGATTGTATATAGAAGGTGAGCAAGTACAGATAAAATATATAGAAACAGATGGGTATAAATTTTCGGAATGGTTTGGGAAAGATGCGGGTGATATAAAATCGGACAATACTCTTGTAATGGATACGAATAAAGAGGTAGCAGTAAAATTTTATGAAGTTCCATTGCCAAAAAGTCAAACCGTATATGATGGTTTTGGAAATATGATAAACAAAATAGCTTACGAGTACAATGAAAATAAAAATATATTTAAAAAAATATATTACAATGCGTTAGGGAGAATAGAAAAATATAGTGAATGGATATATTATGACGGATTGATTATTCGAAAAGATATTCAGGATAAAAATGGAAATTTACTCAAATATGAATTATATGAATATAACGACAATATGGATTTGATTAGCTCTAAGGTATTTGATAAGGATAATAATATATTAAGGCGGGTTATGTATACAGAAAATGCAAGGGAATCCAAAGATATAAAACAAGAAAAACATTATTTATATGATGAAGATGGAAATATTAGTGATATGCATGTAATCTATCTCATATATGATGAGAGTGGTAAAAAGCTGTACAAAAAAGAAACTTATAAAGACAGAAAATTGTTGGAAATAGAAGAATGGATATATATAGAAGACAAATTACAGAAATCAATTAAGGTCTTACCAGAGACAGGAGATATTGTTGAGATATCAGGATACGAATATCCTCAAAATTCTAAAAAAACTTTTGCAGAAAAGCCTAAGAAAAAAGCAAATATAAAAACGGAAAAGCGAGATTACAAAAGTAAATTTCCACAAGTGTACTTTCGTGGTACGCCAAATAACTGGGAGACATCAGATATGGAACTTGTAGATGATTATACTTGGATAATAGAGATGGATTTTAATAAAAAAGATGAATTTAAATTTGATATAACCGGTGATTGGCAAACAAACTTTGGAGATAAAAATAATGATGGAAAAGCTGAGTTGATTGATCCAAATGGTGTATCTACGCATAATATAGTAGTGTATGGTAAAGTGGGGAAACACATAGTAGTATTTAATGACTTCACTCATCGGTATAAAGTATACGAAAAGAATATATTTAATAAGATTTTTTTTAATGAATAAAAAGGAAAATGGCTATAAGTACAGTAAAACAAATTATGTGAATATGACAGGGAGAGGTGAAAAAATTTGATGACAGAAGAAACAAAGCTATTTCTTGATAAGCTAAGTGAAGAAGAAGAGTTGGTGAAAAAGTTTCTCGAATCTGATTCAAAGGCAGCAGCTTTTAAACTTGCGTGGAAGATAGCTCGGGAAGTAGATTATGAGTTATCGCTTGAAGAGATTGAGGAAGCGATAGATATACTAAAAGTAAAAATCAAAAATCAAGATAAAGGCAGTGACAAAGGTGAGGGCAAAGATGATGTATTGTTTTTAATAGATCTTTTTGAAAAATATGTAGAATAGTTATGGTATTATTTGTGATAC
>CAZDNU010000103.1:0-6393 GCA_964506865.1 uncultured Fusobacteriales bacterium
CTTACAATGTTAGCAATAGAAAAGGAGTAGAAATGAATATAGATATAAATAAATATTTGAATGCTGAAATCACAAAAGAAGAAGCATTGGAATTATATGAATTAAGTGGCTCCAAACTGATGGAGCTTTTTTGTGTTGCAAATGAAATACGAGAAAAAAATTGTGGTAATGATCTGTATACTTGCACAATAAGCAATGCCAAATGTGGGAAATGTGAAGAAAACTGTAAATTTTGTGCACAATCAGCTCATTATAATACTGCAATATCATCATATAATATGAAGTCAGTAGAAGAACTTAGCAATGAGTTGGAAAAGGCTAAAAAAATAGGATCGGAAAACTTTGGAATAGTAACAAGTGGAAGCTCTATAGAGATGAATTCCAAAGAGTTTGAGATATTGAAGGAATTTTATAAGAAAAATGCAGATAAAGATATAAAATCATGTGCATCAATAGGTAAGCTAAGTTATGAGGCGGCTCTTGAATTGAAAAAAGTTGGAATGACACGATATCATAGTAACTTACAAACGTCAGTTGAAAATTATGAAAAAATAGTAGCTACAACACATAGTATAGATGATAGAATAAAGTCAATAAAAAATGCTAAAAAAGCAGGCTTGAAAGTATGTAGCGGTGGAATAATAGGTATGGGAGAATCAAACAAAGATAGAGTTAGCATGGCGTTTACGCTAAAAGAGCTAGATGTAGACTGCGTACCGATAAATATGTTAAATCCTATAAAAGGGACTCCAATGGAAAATAGACCGATAATATCTGTTGACGAGGTGCTAAAAACAATTGCAATATATAGAATTATCTTAAAAGATAAAAATATAAAAGTCACAGCTGGACGAGAAAGTATATTAAAAGACTTTATGGGAATGGCATTTATGGCAGGAGCCAACTCAATGATGATTGGTGGATACCTTACATTAAAAGGTAGAAGCGTGGAAGAGGATAAGAAGTTTATTGATAATATAAAAAGAATTTGGGGAAGTAAAATTGAAAAAATATAATTTTTTTGAAGATAAATTGAAAGACCTAAAAGGAAAGCAACAGTATAGAAAACTAAAAAACATAAAAAAAACTTGTGGAAAGTATATTTTCGATGCCAATAATAGAAGTTTTTTGGATTTTTCATCAAATAATTATCTAGGACTACGAGATGACAAGCGAATAATACAAAAAACAAAAGAAGCGTGCGATAAATACGGAATTGGAAGTGGAGCGTCCCGTATTGTAGCTGGAGATAGCGAGATATTTTATCGATTTGAAAATGATATTGCAAAATATAAGAATAAAGAAGCAGCAATAGTATTTAACAGCGGTTATGATGCAAATATCGGCGTGATATCAGCCATAATGAATAAAAATGATGTGATATTTTGCGATAAATATAATCACGCGAGTATTTATGATGGAATAGCTTTAAGTAAAGCAAAACTGATTCGATATGTGCATAACGATATAGATGACTTAGAGAAAAAATTGATTAAACATAGAGGGCAGTATGAGAAAGCGATGATAATCACTGACAGCGTATTTAGTATGGATGGCGATAAGGCAAAGTTGATTGAAATATCAAAGCTAAAAGAAAAGTATAACCTATTGTTTATGGTAGATGAAGCTCATGGAACAGGATTGTTTGGAGAAATGGGAACCGGCATAGTAGAAGAACAAAATATAAAAAATGTAGATATAATAATGGGTACTTTAGGTAAAAGCTTTGGTGTGCAGGGAGCCTATATTGCAGCGTCTCAAGTAATTGTAGACTATATTATAAATTTTTCACGTAGCTTTATTTTCACAACAGCTATCTCACCGATATTAATAGAAGCTGCAAGTGAAGCCTTGAAAATAATGAAGACAGAAAAATATAGACGTGATAAAGTGATTGCAAATGCTAAATATATAAGAAGTGAATTGAAAAAGATGGGTTATGACACATTAGATAGTGATACACAAATAATCCCAGTGATTTTTGATTCGAACAATCTAGCGTTAGAATTCAGTAAAACTTTTCAAGAAAATAACATATACTTACCTGCAATAAGATATCCTGCAGTTCCGATGAACCTTCCAAGATTAAGAATATCGGTAAACTATAACTTGGAAGACTGCGATATAAAAAAACTTTTAAAAATATTTCAAAAAAAAGAAGGAAAAACGAAATATGAACAGTAAAAGTATTATTGAACAGTAAATATAAAATGATGAGAAGGTGAGCTTATGATTTTAAAAGACTGGAATGAGTTGCAATGCAATATATTTCGATCAGAAGGGGTAAAAAATACTGTTGAAGTTTATAAGATGGCATCTTTGTTGGCAACATTGCGAGATCTTGATGATAAAGAGGAGATCACAGTAAAAGCAAAGAAAATAATACAGTCTTATAGAACCAAATGTATGGGAAATGATGTAGAGATTGAAATGGATGAAGACAGAAAATGGCAAGAAGTGATAGTATGATAATCAAAAGGGCTTGAATCTCGTGAATAGAGATCCAAGCTCTTTTATTTTTTGTATATTAAGTAAAAATTCCATACATAAATTGTTTGCATAATTCTCGGGCAGCATCTTCATTAACATCATTTTCATTTTTTGTAAAAAATATGATACAACTTGACACTAACCCGCTGTACAAAGCAGATTGCAAAAGCAAAAAAAATATGATATAATGGACACAAAAATTGAATAATATTAGGAGGCGATAAAATGAATTGCGCTGTAAATATAACGGAAAAAGTATATTGGATAGGAGTAAATGATAGAGAAACACATCTATTTGAAAATGTATGGCCTTTGGATAACGGAGTTTCATACAACTCATATATTATTGCAGATGAAAAGACGGTATTAATTGATACTGTAAAAGAGATGAAGCATGATGAATACATAGAAAAAATAAAAGGTGTACTTGGAGAAAAAGAACTTGATTATCTTATAATAAATCATATGGAGCCTGATCACTCAGGGTGTATAAAAGCAATAGCAAATGAATATCCAGAAATAAAAATTGTAGGAAACAAAAAAACATTTGAATTTTTGGAAGCATTTTATGGGAAGTTTGATAACCTATATGAAGTAAAAGATGGGGACGAACTAAATATTGGAGCAAGAAATCTAAAGTTTTATTTCACACCTATGGTACATTGGCCTGAAACAATGATGACTTATGATATGCAAGACAAAATTATGTTTACTGGCGATGCATTTGGGTCGTTTGGTACATTGGACGGCGGCATATTTGACGACGAGTTAAACTTAGAATTTTATGAATCAGAGATGAGACGATATTATTCAAATATAGTTGGTAAATTTGGTATGATGGTACAACGAGCTATGAAAAAAGTATCAACAGCAGATATTCAAGTACTAGCAGCTACTCATGGACCTGTATGGAGAAAAAATCTTGATTATATATTATCTAGATATGATATGTGGAGTCGTTATGAAGCAGAAGAGAAAGACGGAATAGCTGTAATATATGGTTCTATGTATGGAAATACAAGAAGAATGGCAGATGTAGTAGCTAGAAGTATATCAGAAGAGGGAATAAAAAATGTAAAAGTATATGATGCCTCTAAAACACATTTATCGTATATTATAAACGAAGTTTTTAGATGTAAAGGGATAGTAATGGGAAGTTGTGCCTACAATGCAGGAATGTATCACCCAATGGAAGTAATTACAAATAAATTAAAGCAAACAGGCGTAAAAGATAGATACTTTGCGGCATTTGGAACATATGCGTGGAGTGGTGGTGGAGTAAGTAACTTAAATAAATTTGCAGAAGCATTAAAATGGGAAATAGTAGCTGATTCTGTAGAAGCAAAGTGCTCTCCAAGTCCAGAAGATATGGAGAAATGTGTTGAAATAGGTAAGAAAATGGCTGAGAAAATAAAAGCTGGATTGGAGTAAGTAGGAGTATAGTATGAAAATTTATTCATGGAATGTAAATGGAATACGTGCAATAGCGAAAAAAGGATTTGTGGATTGGGTATATCGAGAAAGTCCCGATATATTATGTATACAAGAGACAAAGGCGCAAAAAGACCAACTATCTGAAGATCTAATAAGCATAGAAGGGTATAAATCTTACTTTATGCAAGCTGAGAAAAAAGGATATAGTGGAGTGGCTTTATACACAAAAGAAACACCAATACAAATAGAAAAATTAGGTATAGAAAAATTTGATAATGAGGGCAGAGTTATAATAGCCCATTACTTGGATTTTATACTGATAAATGCATATTTTCCAAATAGTCAAACAGCGGGCAAACGACTTGAATACAAAGTAGAATTCTGTGATGCATTACTAGAGTGTTCGAATTTATTGCATGCAAAATATAAAAAAAGTGTCATAATTTGTGGTGATTATAATATTGCACACACTGAAATTGATTTAGCAAATCCAAAAGAAAATGAAAAGAATCCTGGCTACCTACCAGAAGAAAGAGCTTGGATGAGCAAATTTTTGGATGCAGGATATAGTGATGTATTTAGAGAACTTTATCCTGATACAGTGAAATATTCTTGGTGGAGTTATCGTACGAGAGCTAGAGAGCGAAATGTAGGATGGAGAATAGATTATCTTTGTGTAAAAGGCGAGATACGAGATAAAGTAGCAGATGCAGAAATACTAAATGAAGTAATTGGATCAGATCACTGTCCGGTTACTCTAAAAATAAAATAGAATATATGGAGGTAGAATTTTTAAAATGAAAAAAGGGTTAGTATTAGCAGTATTATTTTTATTAAGTGTAGGATTATATGGAAATGGTGTAAAGATAAAGCTAGGATATAAGAACATTGGGGATAAATTTCACTATACCGAAAATTTACGAGCAGAATTTATCGATGACTCAGCACTGGCACTTTCAGTAGAGGATGGAGTATATACTTTTCCGATACAAAACAGTAATGCAAATATAAGATTAGAATATGACGTAGAGCTGGCATCTTGGGATAATGCAGATGGAGCGACTTGGTTTGATTTGGGACCGGTAATAACTATGCCACTGCAAAATGGCATGAAAGCAGGAGCAAAGATAAAATTCGAAAGATTAAATAATGATTATGCTGATCGGTCGGAATTTAAATGGATTCCTTTTATCACAAGGAGAAACAATGGAATACGATATACCGGTAGAGCAGGGATGATATTTCGTGACTATAATGATTTTGACGGCTTAGACATATTACTTGGTGGAGACATGGTATGGGATAGACCTGTAAATGGATTTAGAATCAAAGCAGCAGGACAAATTCGAGATTATGAAGATGGGGATACAGAAATAAAACTCGAAGGATTTGCAAACTACAAGAAGCCGCTAAATCAAGAAGGATTATTTTTCACTTCTGAAAATAGTGCCAGAATAATAATAGATCATGTAATGTATGACATAGGATTTGCAAACTACAAGAAGCCGCTAAATCAAAAAGGATTATTTTTCACCCTAAAAGCTGCTCCACGATTAGAATATCAACAAGTAGTATCCAAGGGTATGATATTTAACAGTAGTGGAGGATTTGATATAGAAATTTCACAAGGTGGAGATTTGGATGATATCGATCTAGATGGATTAAATCTAAATTTCAAAATCGCAGCAGGATTAAAATATATATTTTAACGTAGACTGCGAAGAAGTCTTCTATCTTCTATAAGTGGAAGTATTAGCTTCGCCCGAAGATAAAAAAAGAACTTACTGTATTGGCAAATTAAATATATTCAGGGCAGGGCATGTCCGGAGAGCTTGGTAACCATAAGTGCTAAGTAAAGAGCACTTATGTCTCAAGAAGCCCCACTTCTAAACATTAGTGTAGATGGTGGGAGTATGTCACACCTGTAAATATAGTACTGCAAAGTATATATTTACAGGTTTATTTTATAGCTAACGACAAAATATATATATGATATATAATCGATATATATTATATATATTTGCATACTTAAGACAAAACGCCTATAATATATTAAATGAATGTTGAAAATTTATATTGTATATGGGCGTAGATATCAAACAATATAAAATTTTGAAAGGGGAAAAATAATGTACAAAATTGTAGAAAAAGAAGTGATTAATGAACTAGTGGAAAAGATGGTAGTAGAAGCTCCATATGTTGCACGAAAATGTGAACCGGGGCAATTTATAATCTTACGAGTAGAAGAAAATTGCGAGAGAGTACCTCTTACAATTGCTGATTTTGATAGAGCAAAGAATACGGTAACTATTATATACCAAAAAGTAGGGTATTCAACAAAATTACTTTCTACAAAAGGTGTAGGAGACTATATTTATGACTTTGCAGGACCGCTTGGTAAAGAAACAAAGCTGGAAAAGCACAAGAAAGTCTTGGGAATAGGAGGCGGAGTAGGAGCTGCCCCACTAT